>CAYVIW010000037.1:0-14823 GCA_964451815.1 uncultured Planctomycetia bacterium
TCATACTCAACATGCGCTACGGCTATGGTTATGCCTCTTTCTTTCTCCTCGGGCGCTTTGTCTATAGTATCGAACGCCCTCACCTCAGCCTGGCCTTTGTTAGCCAGATACATCGTTATCGCCGCCGTGAGCGTGGTCTTACCGTGGTCTACATGGCCTATCGTTCCGATGTTA
This sequence comes from uncultured Planctomycetia bacterium, assembly GCA_964451815.1. Classification (GTDB taxonomy): domain Bacteria; phylum Omnitrophota; class Gorgyraeia; order Tantalellales; family Tantalellaceae; genus CAYVIW01. Next base: position 175 of record CAYVIW010000037.1, read on the forward strand.
AGATGCGGTTTGGTACGTTCAAATTTTCCCTTAGCCATTACTACCTCCTTAAAATTACGTATTTAAAAATACTAATAATTAACGATCTTATCTCACTTTACACACTTTTACACGGAAGAACCTGTAAGGATCTTCTCCGTTATATCGCCAGGCACTTCTTTGTAAAAAGAAGGCTCCATTGTATACGTTGCCCTGCCCTGTGTCAAGCTTCTTAAGGCAGTAGCATAACCGAACATCTGTGCCAGAGGCGCGGCACCCGAGACTATTTTTGTGGAGGCCTTCTGATCTATGTTCTCCACCTTTATCCGGCGCATGTTCATGTCGCCTATAACGTCTCCCAGATATTCTTCGGGCGTGGTGACCTCAAGTTTCATTATGGGCTCGAGCAAAATAGACTTTCCTTTTACAAGCGCGTCCCTGAGGGCTATTGAGGCCGCGTTGCTGAACGCTACCTCTGAAGAATCGACATCGTGATATGACCCGTCATACAGCGTGACCTTTATGTCAGTGACCGGATATCCGGCCAGGGCTCCCGTTCTCGCGGCGCTGATTATACCGTTCTTTACGGCCGCGAAATATTCCCTGGGTATGGCGCCGCCTTTTACAGCTTCCTCAAAAACCACACCCTCTCCCTTTTCGGAAGGATCTACCATTATCTCCACGTGGCCATACTGTCCCCGCCCACCGCTCTGCTGAATAAACTTTCCGGTCGCCTTTACCGGTTTGGTGATCGTTTCCCTGTATGCCACCTGCGGGCTTCCCACTTTGGCTTTTACATTAAACTCTCGTTTGAGCCTGTCTACGATTATATCGAGATGAAGCTCACCCATACCGCATATCAGGGTCTCTCCGGTCTCTTCGTTATAAACGACCTTGAATGAAGGATCCTCGTTAGCGAGCTTTCTAAGACCCTCACCGAGCTTTTCCTGATCGGCTCTTGTCTCAGGCTCAATGGCCATGGATATTACCGGGTCCGGATATTCTATCCTGTCAAGAGCCACCATCCTTGAAGCGTCACAAAGTGTGTTCGCGGTGGTCGTGTATTTCAAACCTACAAGCCCCACTATCTCACCGGCTCCGGCAGACTTCACCATTTCTCTCTGGTCGGCATGCATCCTGACTATCTGGCCTATCCTCTCCTTCTTCCCGCTTGAGGTGTTGTGAACGGACATACCTGACAACATCTCGCCGGAGTATATCCTCGTAAAGGTCAGCGTACCCACAAAAGGATCGGTCATTACCTTATAGGCATAGGCGCACAGAGGCCCCGACGGATCAGCTTTTATGATAACTTCCTCTCCCGTATCCGGATCAACGGCCTTGGGGATCTTTACGTCGAGAGGAGACGGCAGATAATCCACGACCGCGTCAAGCACGAACTTCATACCCTTGTTCTTAAGCGCCGAACCGCAAAGTACAGGGATAAAAAGATTGGCGGCGGTCAGCCTTCTTATATGGCCCCTGAGATCTTCCGGATAAATACCGCGATCCAGCAGATAAAGCTCTTCCACCTTTTCATCGGCGCCCGCAAGGGTCTCTATAAGGTTATGCCTCCAGTGGCTCGCGATACCTCTCATATCCTCGGGTATATCCTGTTCCGTCATCTCTCCAAGGTCCCCAGTTTCGCCGAACATGTAAGCTTTGCATGTAACAAGGTCTATTATGCCTGAAAAATCTTCTTCTTTGCCTATTGGTATCTGTACAGGAGTCGCGCTGGCTCCCAGTTTTTTATGCATATCTTCTATGACCTTAAAAAAATCAGCCCCTACGCGGTCTACCTTATTTATGAACGCTATCTTGGGCACATCATAATGGTCGGCCTGTCTCCATACTGTTTCGGTCTGAGGCTGAACCCCTCCCACCGCGCAGAAAACTACCAGCGTGCCATCGAGCACTTTGAGCGACCTTTCGACCTCAATGGTGAAATCGACATGCCCGGGAGTATCTATTATGTTTATCCGTTTGTCTTTCCAGAAGCAGGTGGTAACAGCGCTGGTTATGGTAATTCCTCTTTCCTGTTCCTGTTCCATCCAGTCCATAACAGCGGTACCCTCGTGAACCTCTCCCATCATATGTATCTTGCCCGTATGAAAAAGCATCCTTTCGGTGGTCGTGGTCTTCCCCGCGTCTATATGCGCTATGATCCCTATGTTCCTTATATCTTTCATTTCTTCCCGTCCAGCCACTTCTGTCTCCTCACCTTACCATTTGTAATGCGCGAAAGCCTTGTTGGCTTCGGCCATCCTGTGGGTATCGTCCCTCTTTTTCATCGCCGCGCCTTCTCTTTTGTATGCCAGCATAATTTCGGCGGCAAGTTTTTCCTTCATGGCCTTACCTTTCTGCTGGCGCGCGAAGTCCCTTATCCACCGCATCGCTATGAACTGTCCACGATCCACCTTCACTTCTATGGGAACCTGGTATGTAGCGCCTCCTATCCTCCTGGACTTTACCTCGAGAAGAGGCCTGACGTTATCGAGCGCCTGCACAAAAACCTCAAGTGGTTCCTTGTCGGTGATATTATTCTTTATGTCCTCCAACGCCCCGTACACTATTTTTTCCGCGATGGATTTTTTCCCCCGTTCCATTACCATGTTTATGAACTTGCCCAGGATCTGGCTCCTGTATTTTGGATCGGGCGCCGCAACTCTTGTCTCAGCTTTTCGTCTTCTCATGTTTTATCCGTTCCTTGTTATTATTTCGGTTTTTTTGCCCCATACTTGGACCTTCCGCGTCTTCTTGTTTCGACACCGGAAGTATCAAGGGTCCCTCTGATTATGTGATATCTTACCCCAGGCAGGTCTTTTACCCTTCCGCCCCTTATCGTTACTATAGAGTGTTCCTGTAGATTATGGCCTTCTCCGGGGATATATGCCGTAACCTCCATCTTGTTGGTAAGTCGCACCCTGGCTACTTTTCTCAAAGCCGAGTTCGGTTTTTTGGGGGTCCTGGTCTTTACCTGCAGACATACGCCTCTTCTCTGCGGACATCCCTTGAGAGCCGGAGAATCGCTCTTCTCTTTTATGGCTTTCCGGCCTTTTCGTATAAGCTGGTTTATCGTGGGCATCCCTCTCTCCTTTTATATTATGCTTCTATTTCCTCTGTTTCCTTGTCTTGCTTATCTTCCGCCTCAGGGGTCTCTATCTTGAGCACCTCCCGGTCCATCGCTATCTTTCTGTGGTCGTCATATCCCGTCCCGGCGGGGATAAGGTGCCCCATTATAATGTTTTCCTTGAGTCCCGAAAGGACATCCACTTTCCCGGCTGCCGCCGCCTCTGTAAGGATACGCGTAGTTTCCTGAAAACTCGCGGCGGAAATAAAGCTCTCGGTAGTAAGAGAGGATTTTGTAATGCCCTGAAGTATCGGTTCAGCCGCGGCGGGTCTCTTTTTTGCCTTAAGCACCCTTGTGTTCTCCTTCTTGAAAGTGGTCTTGTCGACCTTGTCACCCTCCAGAAAATCAGTATCTCCGGAATCGGTTATTTTTATATTCCTTAACATCTGTTTTATTATGACCTCTATGTGCTTGTCATTTATCTGCACTCCCTGAAGCCGGTACACTTCCTGCACCTCGTTAAGCAGATATTCCTGAAGAGCTCTCTCCCCCGAAACCCTTAATATATCCTGGGGGACAACCGGGCCATCCACCAGTTGCTCACCTGCTTTGACCCGGTCTCCGCGATAAACGTTCAGATGTTTTCCGTGAGGTATGACGTATTCCTTTTTCATCCCGGTCTCACTCTCAACTATAATGCGCTTCTGCCCTTTCTTGAGCTCTCCGAACTCGACAACCCCGTCTATCTCGCTTATGACCGACGGATCCTTCGGCTTGCGCGCCTCAAAAAGCTCAGCTACCCTGGGAAGTCCACCTGTGATATCTTTGGTTTTTGTCATTATCCGGTGGGTCTTGGCCAGAACGTCACCGGCCAGAACCTCCTGCCTGTCCTTCACGGATATGTGCGCGCCCACCGGCAGAGGATAAATGGCTTCTACCTCTTTGGCCGCGTTGACTATAAGTATCTGCGGATGGTAATCACCTTTCTGATCTATTATGACCTTGTTCTTGACACCGGTGGACTCGTCCGTCTCGATCTTCATTGTGACATCCTTCTTGATGTCCTCATACTGCACCGTTCCGCCGATCTCCGCCAATATCGGCACCGAATAAGGGTCCCATTCGGCGAACTTTTCACCTTTCTTTATAGGGCCCCCATCCCTGGAGAACACATATGACCCCTGAGGGATGGTCTGTCTTTCGATCTCTCTGCCATCTTCCTCGTTTATGCTTATCTGACCGTTCCTGTTGAGAACAACGTAAATACCTTCCTGGCGGCTTTCGACAGCTTTTATATTGTGATACTTGATAAATCCCTTCTCTTTGCTCTTATAGAAGGACTGTTCTATGATCCTGGAAGCAGTTCCTCCGATATGGAAGGTCCTCATCGTAAGCTGGGTACCCGGCTCTCCTATCGACTGCGCGGCTATTATGCCTACTGCCTCACCAACCTCCACAAGCTTTCCGGAAGCAAGGTTCTTGCCATAGCACTTGGTACACACTCCTTCGTCAGACTCGCACGTAAGGACGCTCCTTATCCTTATTTTCTCTATCCCGCTCTCCTCGACCTTTTTCGCGTGCTCCTCCGTTATCATTTCTCCGGATTTCACGATCAATTCGTCAGTTATTATATCCACGATATTGTCCAACGCTACCCTGCCGGTAATACGTTCGGAAAGAGGAACAACCTCTTCGTCCCCTTCGATTATGGCTGATGAGGTTATCCCGTTGAGCGTGCCGCAGTCCAACTCCCTTATTATCACATCCTGAGAAACATCAACCAGCCTCCTGGTAAGGTAACCCGAATCGGCGGTCTTCAGAGCGGTATCGGCAAGACCCTTACGGGCCCCGTGGGTCGAGATGAAATATTCCAGAACGGTAAGCCCTTCCCGGAAATTCGCCGTAATAGGTGTTTCTATGATCTCTCCGGAAGGCTTGGCCATCAACCCTCTCATACCGGCCAGCTGCCGTATTTGCTGCCTGGAACCTCTTGCTCCCGAATCGGCCATCATGAACACCGGGTTAAAGTTATCAAGATTGCGGAAAACCAGATTGGCCACATCCTCAGTAACGTGGGTCCATATGTCTATAATCTTGTTGTAGCGCTCACCATCGGTGATAAATCCCCTCTTGTACTGGCTCTGTATCTTCTCGACCTCCGCCTGGGCCTGGGCTATCTTTTTGGCCTTTTCCTCCGGCACTTTAAGATCGGCGACAGACATCGAAGCTCCGGAAAGCGTTGATTCCTCGAATCCCAGCCGTTTAAGCTCATCAAGAAGACGTACGGTTTCCTGATGCCCCTTTATTCTATAGCAATCCGATATTACCTGGCTTACCCCGTTCTTATCCATGGTGTCATTGTAGAATGGCATACCCTCGGGAAGCGCGTCGTTGAATATCACCCTTCCGACTGTCGTGTCCTTGATCTCGCCGTCTATCCGGACCTTTATCCTGGCAAGCTTATCCACCTCGTCGTTCTGGTAAGCCATTATGACCTCTTCAGCTCCCGAGAAAGATGTCCCTTCCCCCTTGCCCCCGGACCTCTGTTTTGTTAAATAATAGGCTCCCAGAACTATATCCTGGGATGGAGTCACGATTGGCCGGCCGTTTGACGGAGCGAATATATTGTGAGAAGCGTTCATCAGAAGCCGGGCTTCCATCTGCGCTTCCATAGAAAGCGGAACATGGACCGCCATCTGGTCTCCGTCAAAATCCGCGTTAAAAGCTGCGCATACCAGCGGGTGTATCCTTATCGCCTTGCCTTCGACGAGCCTCGGCTGGAACGCCTGTATACCCAGTCTGTGCAGGGTGGGAGCTCTGTTCAGTAGAACCGGATGGTCTTTAATAACATCGTCCAGTATGTCCCATACCTCGGGATTTTCCTGCTGCACCATCTTCTTTGCGCTTTTGATAGTATGCACAAAACCCTTATCTCTGAGTTTTCTGATAATAAAAGGCTGATAGAGCTCAAGCGCCATGATCTTGGGCAACCCGCACTCGTTCAGGTTGAGCTCCGGCCCTATCACTATAACACTTCTGCCGGAGTAGTCCACTCTCTTACCCAGAAGGTTCTGTCGGAAACGCCCCTGTTTACCCTTGAGCATGTCCGCCAGTGACTTGAGCGGTCTTCCGCCGGACCCCATGACCTCCCGGCCATGCCTGCCGTTGTCAAAGAGCGCGTCCACGGCCTCCTGTAACATACGTTTTTCGTTGCGCACTATAACATCGGGGGCCTTTAGCTCCAGCAGCTTTTTAAGACGGTTGTTCCTGTTTATGACCCGTCTGTAAAGATCGTTAAGGTCGCTGGTGGCGAACCTTCCGCCATCGAGCGGTACCAGAGGTCTCAGGTCCGGTGGTATGACCGGAACATGGTCCAATATCATCCACTCGGCTTTGTTCCCGCTTCGACGGAAAGTTTCGACCACTTTAAGCCGTTTCATTATGCGTTTGGTGGTATTGAGATCCTTTTTCTCCGACATCTTTGCCTTGAGCTCCGCGGATATCGCCTCAAGATCGACGTCCTTCAAAAGTTCTCGAATGGCTTCCGCACCCATCATTACCTTGAACTTCGCGCCATATTTCTCTTTGATATCGTGATACTGGTCTTCTGTAAGCATCTCTCTTTTTTTGAGGGGCGTCTCTCCGGGATCTACAACCACGTATTGCTCATAGTAAAGTACTCTTTCCATATCCCTCATTTTCATATCCAGCATATTCGCCATGCGGGACGGCACAGCCTTGAAGAACCATACATGCGAAACAGGAGCGGCAAGCTTAATGATACCCATCCTTTCGCGCCTTACGCTGGACTTAGTCACCTCTACACCACAACGGTCACAGATGATCCCTTTATGTTTTATGCGCTTGTATTTTCCGCAATTACACTCATAGTCCTTTGTGGGGCCGAATATCCTCTCACAGAAAAGGCCGTCCCTCTCAGGTTTCAAGGTCCTGTAGTTTATGGTCTCCGGTTTTTTTACCTCAAAAAGAACACTCTTGTTCCCTACCCTGCGGGTAGCCCATTCCTTTATCTTTTCGGGAGACGCTATCTGTATGCGAACCTTGTCGAACTTGTTAACTTTGCGCAACATAAGATTTACACCTCAATTGTATTTTCGATATTTTTCGAAAAACCTCACAGTATATCTCTGGCCGCCGCGGCCCCTTCGCTCTGCTCAAGATGTACATCAAGAGCAAGGCTCTGCAGCTCTTTTATAAGTACATTGAACGACTCGGGCGTACTGGGCTCCAGCATATTCTCGCCTTTTACTATCGTCTCGTATATCTTGGTACGTCCAGCGACATCATCACTCTTGACGGTAAGAAGTTCCTGAAGCGTATATGCCGCCCCGTAAGCCTCCAGAGCCCATACTTCCATTCCTCCGAACCTCTGACCTCCAAACTGCGCCTTGCCGCCCAGAGGCTGTTGCGTAACAAGAGAATATGGTCCTATTGACCTTGCGTGCATCTTATCATCCGCCAGGTGAGCCAGCTTCATCATATATATGTATCCCACTGTAACATCTTGATCGAAAGGCTTTCCGGTAAGACCGTCCCTGAGTTTTATCTTTCCGGAAACCGGCAGGCCCGCTTTCTTCATGGCCTGCTCTATGTCCTTCTCCGTCGCTCCGTCGAAAACAGAAGTCTTTACATCCATTCCCAGCATTTTAGCCGCCCAACCCAACTGAGTTTCCAGAAGCTGCCCGATATTCATACGGCTCGGTACGCCAAGAGGGTTAAGCACTATGTCCAGAGGAGTACCATCGGGAAGATAAGGCATATCCTCTTCGCGCATTATCTTAGCGATGACCCCCTTGTTACCGTGGCGTCCAGCCATCTTATCCCCGGCCTGAAGCCTTTTCTTGCTGGCCACATAAACCGTTATTCTTCTTAAGACTCCCGCGGGAAGCTCGTCTCCATGCTTGATCTGGTCCAGATCTCTCTCCATATCGCTTACGGTCTGCTCTATCTGGCCGTCTATGGTCAGGATTATGGAATTTATTCTGGCCTGAAGCCTTTCGTTCTCCTCAACATATACACCCTCGAGATCCGCTTTGCGGAACTTGGCCAGATCGCTCTCTTTTATGATCTGTCCCGCTTTTATGAGGACCTTGCCCGTCTCGAGATCTTCAAGGCTGTTCATCAGCCTTGCCCCCACGAGTTTTTGATGGACCCTTTCGGCTTTTTTCTCCTCAAGTTGCTGGAGTATATTCTCATATCCTTCCTTGACCATTTTCCGTTGTTTTGAGTCCATCTTTTTCTGTTCTCTGGACTGGGTTTTGGCGTTTTTCCGAGAAAGCTCCTTAATGTCAACGACTATCCCGTTTATTCCAGACGGCACACGCAAAGATACATCCTTGACATCCCCGGCCTTTTCCCCGAATATGGCTCTCAGAAGTTTTTCTTCCGGAGAAAGCTCGGTCTCGGATTTGGGCGCCACTTTGCCTGCCAGAATACTCCCCGGAGCGACCTCAGCTCCCATCCGTATTATCCCACCCTCATCAAGGTCCTTGAGCGCCTCATCACCAACATTAGGGATATCTCTGGTAACTTCCTCGTTGCCAAGCCTTGTATCTCTCGCTTCTGTCTCGAACTTGTGGATATGTATTGAAGTGAAAGCGTCCTCTTTAAGAAGTTTTTCGCTAACAAGTATGGCATCCTCAAAATTATACCCTCTCCAGGACATGAACCCCACAAGCACGTTACGCCCCAGGGCAAGATCGCCCCGATTCGTGCCGATACCGTCAGCAAGAACATCCCCCTGCTTTACCATATCCCCGGGCTTTATCAGAGGTCTCTGATTCACACATGTCCGAGCATTGGTCCGCTGGAATTTTTTGAGTCGTATCTTCTCTCCTCCCAAGGTTATTTCCGCGCCGTCGGCCTTTGTTACCTTACCATCTTTTCTAGCGACAACGAGAGCCCCTGAATCTTTTGCCGTGCGGTGTTCCAGACCCGTACCAACTATCGCGGTTTCCGGAAAAAGAAGCGGCACGGCCTGCCTTTGCATGTTAGACCCCATAAGAGCCCTGTTGGCGTCGTCATGTTCAAGGAACGGGATCAACCCCGCGCATACGCTCACTAACTGCAAAGGCGAAACGTCCATATACTGAACATCTTTGGCATCGGCCTGTATGAAATCGTCCTTGAACCGTGAAAATATTTTCTCGTTCTTAAAATATCCTCTCGCGTCCAGTTCCGAGTTGGCCTGGGCTATGACATAGTTGTCTTCCACGTCGGCCGTTAGATATTCTATCTCATCAAGAACCTTTGAGTCCCGCACTTTACGGTACGGGGTCACAAGGAAACCGAACTGATCCAATCCGGCATAGGTAGTGAGAGAGTTTATAAGCCCTATGTTAGGGCCTTCGGGTGTTTCTATGGGACATAATCTTCCATAATGTGAATAGTGGACATCCCTCACATCAAACCCGGCGCGCTCGCGGTTGAGCCCTCCCGGACCGAGCGCGCTTAAACGCCTCAAGTGCGTCAGCTCAGCCAGAGGATTTGTCTGGTCCATGAACTGCGAAAGTCTGCCTCTGGCAAAAAAATCATGTATCACGCTTGTTATGAGCTTGGTATTAAGCAGATTATGAGGCATAACGTCCGACATTTCGTAAACGCTCATACGCTCTCTGGCTACGCGTTCGACCCGTGCCATACTCATCCTTATCTGATTGGTGAGCTGCTCTCCGACACATCGGATGCGCCTATTGCCGAGATGGTCTATATCATCAACCGGCCTGGCGTCGTTCTTGATCTGGAGAAGATACTGTATGGCTCTTACCAGTATCTCGTGGTCAAGAAGCTGCGCATCAAGAGGTTTATCCAGTGCCAGCTTTCTGTTTATCATTCTAAGGCCGACTTCTGTAAGATTATAACGCCTCTTATCAAAGAACATCTGCTCTAAAAGATCCTGCGCCGATTCCAATGTCGGAGGGTCACCCGGCCGGAGCTTGCGATATATATCAAGGTACGCCTCTTCCCTTGTTTTGGTGCCGTCATGCTCAAGGGTTTTCACTATCTCTCCCGGAACATCCCTCAGGACCTTGACCGAACGGATCTTGCTATCCCAGATCCTGCCGGCAACACTTGCGGTTATCCTCTCGGTCTGCTGCGCCAAGATAGAAGAAGAAACCTCATCCACTATATCCTCCGCCAGGACCCTGCCGACCAGATCCTCACACTGCTTCTGTCTGGTAAGCGTAACTTCCTCCACTCCCCCGAACGCTTTCAGTATGTCTTCGTCCTTTGAAAGCCCAAAGACCCTCAAAAAAGCGGTAGCCAGGAACTTGCGTTTGCGGTCTATATAAACATGCAGGAGGTCGCTTTTATCGAAAAGGAATTCTATCCAGGCCCCGCGGTCGGGTATAAGCCTGGCGGAATAAATGGATTTTCCGCCCGTAACGGCCGTTTCCTCGAAAGAGATACCCGGCGAACGATGAAGCTGACTGACAACGACCCTTTCGTCACCGTTGATCACATAGGTACCGTATTCGGTCATGAGCGGGATATCCCCTACATATACTTCCTGCTCCTTTATTTCGGATGGAAGACGAAGACGCAGTTTCATCCTCAAGGGGGCCGAGTATGTCAAAGAACGCCGTTTACATTCGTCAGCATCGTATTTCGGCTGTTTTATATCGTAATTAATATATTCCAGGCTGTATTCCCTGTTGGAACTTTCTATAGGGAACACCTCCCTGAGAAGTCCTTCGAACCCTCTGTTCTCCCTTTTTGTCTTAGGGGTGAACCGCTGAAGGAACTCCTCATAGGAATCCACCTGCATCTTTATAAGGTTAGGGATCTCATATATGTCCCTTAACCTGGCGTAGCTTGTACGTTTGACCAGTTCAGCCATTACGTATCACATCTCCCGTTTTTGTGGACCACTCGACAAAAAAAAGCTTAGAGTTGACGCGCAACGCGAGAACTATTTAAGTTCTACTTTGGCTCCGACCGCTTCAAGCTGTTTTTTCATTTTCTCGGCTTCTTCCTTGAGCACGCCTTCTTTTACCGTCGTAGGTGCGGCTTCGACAAGATCTTTTGCCTCTTTAAGACCCAGACTTGTTAAAGCCCTGATCTCTTTGATGACATTGATCTTCTTGTCACCCGCCGCAGTAAGCACCACTTCAAAAACGCTCTTTTCCTCTTCGGCCGCTCCGGCGCCGGGTGCGCCCGCTCCGGCTGCCATAGTAGCAACCGGTGCTGCCGCGGATACACCGAACCTGTCTTCAAGGGCCTTCACGAGATCCGAAAGCTCAAGCACCGTCATGCCTTCAATGCTCTTGATGAAATTTTCCATGTTCTCGGAAAGCTCAGCTTTAGGCTTCTCTTCTTTTACCTCTTCCTGCGCTACAGCGGTCTCTGCTTTAGCCTCTTCCTGCTCGACGGCAGTCTCTGCTTTAGCCTCTTCGGCTGGCGCGGACTGCGTCTCTTTTTCCTGTGCCTGGTCTTTCTTTTCCTCTGTCATTTTGGATCCTCCTTACTTGCGTTTTAATCCCCGTCGGACTGACCGGGAACCTCTTTTTAATGTATCACTCCTGGCCCTTTTTTTCGTTTACGGCTTTAAGCGCGTATAAAAGGCTCTTGATAACTCCTGAGAGTACCGTTACAAAACCGGTCACGGGGGCATTCATCGTGGCGAGCAGCATTGCCAAAAGCTGTTCTCTGCCCGGAAGGCTTGCCAACTGCTTGACTTTTTCAGCATCAACAAGACGTCCCTCGATAAATCCATTGGATATGCTGAACCCCTTATTGTCTTTGGAAAATTCGGTCATGAGTTTCGCTATCTCGACCGGATCCTCTTTTATGATCCCTATTCCAAGTATCTTGTTCTCTGAAAGCGTGTCCGATAATCCTTCTATCCCGGCTTCCTTAAGAGCTATATCAGCAAGCCGGTTCTTTATGACCAGGTATCTGGACCCCGCTTTTTTGACTTTCTTGCGGAACATGTCCATATCTGACGCTTTTATGTTCTCAATACTCGAAAGGACAAAACCATTTTCTGAGGAAACTATGTTTTTCATCTCCTCTATCATTTTTTCCCGGACTTTCCTACCGTATTTCTGCGCCATTGTTTTACCTTCTTCCTATTATTTTCCCGCTATTGACGGCTCTTTCTTCCTTAATATGATCTAAGACACTATGCCGACGACGCCCCTAGGCTTGTCTGAACTGGTTCTTGTCCAGCCTTATGCCCGGTCCCATCGTCGAGCTTATGGCGATCGACTTAATATTCTGTATTTTCTGCAATTTAGGACTGGATGCCATGACAGCTTTTATAAAAGAGCTTATGTTCTCCGAGAGCTTGACGTCGTCGAATGATAATTTGCCTACGGGCCCCTTGATCCCGGACTGTTTGTCCAGACGGTATTCTATCTTACCGGCTTTGAGCTCCTTGACCGCCTTGTCTACCTCAGTGGTGACCGTGCCGGACTTGGGGTTCGGCATAAGCCCTCTGGGACCCAGCACTTTGCCCAGCCTGGCCAGGTCTTTCATCATGTCGGGAGTGGTCACGGCTACATCAAAATCCAGCCAACCGTCAGCCACTTTTTTTAACAGATCGTCCCCGCCCACAAAATCAGCTCCCGCCTCCTCGGCTTTTTTCGCGAAATCCCCTTTGCAGAAAACCGCCACTCTCGCAGTCTTTCCCGTGCCATGCGGAAGGCTGACCGTACCCCTGATGGGATTTGAGGCTTGCTCCAGTGTAAGTTTTATCGCGACCTCGACCGTCTGGTCAAAATTCACTTTTGGGGCTTTTCTCAAAAGGCCTATGGCCTCTTGAAGGCCGTGCATCGCTTTTTTGTCCGCGACAGCGTTTATAGCCTTGTTCCTCTTCGACAATTTAGTCATTTATACGCACCTCAACTGTTCTTTATCCTTCGACTTCGATGCCCATACTGCGGGCCGACCCTTTGATTATTTTCGCCGCCGCGTCCTCATCGGCCGCGTTAAGATCTTCCATCTTTGCGCGGGCTATCTCCTTTACCTGCTCCATTGTAACCTTGCCCACCTTCTCGGCTTTTGGATTGCCGCTTGCCTTGGCTACACCAGCCGCTTTTTTCAAAAGCACGCTGGCCGGAGGGCTCTTTATGATAAACGAAAAGGTCCTGTCCTCATAAAGGCTTATTACCACCGGAAGAATAAGCCCCGGCCTGTCCTTTGTCCTGTCATTGAACTGCTTACAAAAATCCATTATAGGTATGCCATGCTGCCCCAGGGCGGGCCCCACCGGCGGGGCCGGATTAGCCTGTCCTCCGGGACATTGCAGTTTTATCATTGCTTTTACTTTTTTAGCCATTTTATTCCCTTTCTGTGGTACCGAACGCGATCACCACGCTTACATTTTTTCGATCTGCCAGGCTTCCAGCTCCACGGGAGTGGGCCTTCCGAAGATCGATATCATTACCTTTATCTTTCCCTTTTCGAGGTTGGTGTCTTCTATGCTGCCCGTAAAGTTCTTGAAAGGCCCTTCTTTGACGCGTACCGCTTCTCCTGACTTGAACAGGATCTTGGGCACAGGCTTTTCTTTGGCTTCCTTGGTCTGGTCGAGGATATCTTTGACCTCTTCCTCCTCCAGGGGTACCGGACGTGTCTTAGTGCCGACGAACCCTGTAACACCGGGCGTGTTCTTTACTAGATACCAGCTCTTATCGTTTAGCTCCATTTCAACAAGCAGATAACCGGGGAAAAATTTTCTTTCTGTTATCTTTTTTTCCCCGCCCCTTACCTCGGCAACCTTCTCGGTAGGAATAAAGACCTCACCGAAAAATTCTTTCTTTTCGGGGGAATCCGCCATCGCGTTCTCAAGCGCTTTTTTTACCGTAAATTCCTTTCCCGTCAAGGTATGGACAACGTACCACTTCATCTTTGTCATCGAAAAACCCCGCTTATTAGTAAATTCACGAACCTCGACAGGACCAGGTCACATATTCCGATAAAAACAGCCAGGAACGCGGTAGATGCCAGGACCACGATGGTAGAACTTATCAGTTCCTGTTTTGTCGGCCAGGAGACTTTTTTCATCTCCAGCTTCACCTGACTGACGAACTTTCCAATATTGATCATGAGTCACCTTGGATTTTACACGAAATATATAAACTACTCTTTTTTACATGGCAGGAGAGACAGGCCTCGAACCTGCAACCCCCGGTTTTGGAGACCGGTGCTCTTCCAATTGAGCTACTCTCCTATATTAAGGCTAAATGCGGCTGTCCAGCCGCTAAAAGGCTAACAATAATCCGGATCCTATTTCGTTTGTTTATGCTGCGTATGTTTTTTATCAAAGCGGCAGAACTTTTTTATCTCGATCCGGTCGGGAGTATTCTTCCGGTTCTTGACAGAAGTATAGTTCCTCCTCTTACAAACCTCGCACTGCAGCGTTATTATCTCGGTATTGTCCTTTTTCTTTGCCATTCCGGGTCCTTATTTTCCGGCTCTATGTACGCGCCGGTGATCTTATTCGGTCATCTATTATTAGTGCTCAGTTCTCGGTGATCATGACACCACTTCGGAAATAACGCCCGCGCCTACGGTGTGGCCGCCTTCCCTTATCGCGAACCTGAGCTCTTTCTCAAGCGCTACCGGGGTTATGAGTT
>CAYVIW010000038.1:0-5710 GCA_964451815.1 uncultured Planctomycetia bacterium
TTGTTTGAAACAGAGAGCCGTCTATAAAGTATCGCTGAAGTTTCCGGCGACATTCAGCACCATTATGCTGGCTTTAATGGTCCGTATGTTTATCCTCCGTGATTAATTAAACGGCAGGGGATTTTTTTTCACCCCCCCTGCCGTAAAATAGAGGTATTACCTGTCTCCGGTGTCACCGGAGAAGGATTAAAGGAACTTGTTTCGGAAATGTACAGGAAGATAAGAGATGTCAAAGAAAAAGAAGAAGAGAATAACGGTAAAGATAGGCACCAGGGTCCTTGCGGGGTCTGATAACCGTGTAGATCGGGGTTTAATAAGGGATATAGCCGCTCAGGTGGCCTCTCTTGTCGATTCCGGAACCGAGGCGGTCATTGTTACATCGGGCGCCATAGGCGCGGGTCTGGGCCTTCTGGACATACAGAGAAAAGGCCGTTCTCTCTGGGAGCTCCAGGCTATAGCCAGTATAGGACAGAACCATCTGATGGACATATACAATGAGTATTTAGGAAAGAGAGGGTATGCGGCCGGCCAGATGCTTCTTACACAGGAAGACCTTAACGACCGCAGGCGATTTTTGAACATAAAACATACGCTGAACACGCTTTTAAGATATAAGGCCGTGCCCGTTATAAACGAGAACGATTCTGTGTCGACCGAGGAGATAAAGTGCGGCGACAATGACAGGCTTTCCGCGCTTGTGGCGGACCTTGCCGGTTCTGATATGCTTATACTTCTCACGGATGTCGAGGGGCTGCGTGACGCGGGCGGGAAGAGGATCGAAACCGTGGGGACCATAACGGGAAAGGTGAAAGCCCTCTGCCGCGGGAAAGGGTGTGATGTGAGCACAGGCGGTATGATAACCAAACTTGAAGCGGTCGCGAGCGCTACTCATGCCGGGATAGATTGTGTTATCGCCAGCGGCAAGGAGAAGAACGTAATAACCCGTATATGTTCGGGTGAAAGGATCGGAACGTATTTCAGCGCCCGGAAAAAGACCTTACAGGCGAGAAAGAGATGGATCGCTTACGGCCGCAGGCCCAGAGGAAGTGTGACGGTGGATGAAGGAGCGGAGAAAGCCATATCGCTCATGAACAAGAGCCTTCTCCCCGGCGGCATAAAGTCTTCGAGCGGCGTTTTCATCCGCGGAGACGTGATAGATATAATCGATGGAAAAAAGAGACTGATAGCCCGGGGCCTCTCCAACTATTCTTCGGCCGAGATCCAGAAAATAAAAGGCAAAAAGACAGACCGGATAGAAGCCGAGCTCGGATACAAGGATCATGACGAGGTAGTTCACAAGGACGATCTTGTTGTTCTTTGTGAGGAAGAGTGAGTAGTGAGGGATAAGGGGGAAGAGCAAAGAGGTAAGGGCTAAGGGGTAAGGTAGGATACGACGCACGACGAGACAGGAGATAGCCATGAACAGTATCGACAAGATGAATGAGATAACCAGAAGAGCCCGAAGGGCCGCTTATAAGATGGCCGTTATGACGACCGAGGAGAAGAACAAGGTTCTTATAGCTATGGCCTCGGAGTTGGATAAGGCCAGGGAAGATATCAAAAAAGCCAATCGCGAGGATGTTTCCAACGCTCTTAAAGCCGGTAAGCCGGCGGCTTTTATTGACCGGCTCACTCTGGATGACCGGAGGATAGACGGTATGTGCGCCATGATGCGAGACGTAGCCGCGCTGGCGGATCCGGTGGGAGGTATCCTTGATTCCGTCGAGAGGAAGGACGGTCTTTTAATAGACAAGGTAAGGGTGCCTATCGGAGTTATAGGGATAATATTCGAGGCCAGGCCCAATGTTACCGCCGATTGCGTCTCGCTTTGCCTTAAATCGGGTAACGCGGTGATACTCAGGGGCGGTTCCGACGCCATAGCTTCCAACAAAGCTATATACGGAGCGCTCCGAGCCGCGTCTGACAGCAAAGGCCTTGACGATGGGGCTTTTATTCTGATCGAGGACACATCGAGAGATATGGTAGAAGCGATGCTGATCTCTTCAGGCGGGATAGACCTTATAATGCCGAGGGGCGGAGAGTCTCTCATAAGGGAGGTCGTGGAAAAGAGCCGCGTACCGGTGATAAAACATTACAAGGGCCTATGTCATATTTACGTGGATTCGGCCGCGGACCTTGCCATGGCGCAGAGCATATGCTACAACGCCAAAGTCCAGAGGCCGGGTGTGTGCAACGCCATGGAAACCATGCTGGTGCACGAAAAGGCGGCGGGTGAGTTCCTTCCCGCTATTGCCGGGCAATTAGTTTCAGCGGGTGTTAAATTAAAGGGGTGCTCGAGGACCGTGGAGCTTGTGGGTGATATAGAAAAAGTCTCGGACGCCGACTACGCCACAGAATGGCTTGACCTTGTCCTGAACGTACGCGTGGTGGCATCCCTTGACGAGGCGATAGAACACATCGCGAAATTCGGTTCCGGGCATTCCGACGCCATAATAACGGACAATAACGATAACGCCAACGAATTTACCCGAAGGGTGGACTCCGCGGCGGTGTATGTTAACGCCTCTACCCGTTTTACCGACGGGGCCGAATTCGGCAAAGGCGCCGAGATAGGTATATCCACGGATAAGATACATGCCAGGGGACCCATGGGTCTTGAGGAGCTTTGCTCCTACAAATACATCATACACGGAACTGGCCAGGTAAGGACGTAAGAGCGAAGGGCTAAGGGGGAAGGGTGAGAATAGGCGTTTTCGGGGGCACTTTCGATCCTGTTCACATGGGGCATCTGGTCCTGGTCCAGGAATGCTGGTATGCCCTCGGGCTCGACAAAGTATTATTCGTTCCCGCGAATGTTTCGCCGTTCAAACGGGATTCTGACGCGGTTTCCCCGGCGGACAGGCTCAACATGCTGCGCCTCGCGCTTGAAGGCGACAGGCGTTTCGGGATATCCACATATGAGATAGATAAAGGGGGCGTTTCCTATACTGTCGATACGCTTCGTATGCTGAAAGAAGAATACGGGGCGGAGGCACAACTTTTTTTTCTCGCGGGCTCGGATTCGGCCGAAGGGATGTCAGGGTGGAAAGATATGGGAGAAATGCTCGAACTGGCTACTTTTGTTCTCGCTTCCCGTCCGGGCGTGGATGATAGCAGGCCCAATGGCTTAAAGGTGGAGCACGTGGATATCCCCCTTATAGGGGTTTCGTCCACCATGATAAGGGAAAGGGTGCGCAAAAGGCAGCCCATAGACCACATTGTGCCGCGAGAGGTGGTCGCGTACATAAGGAATAAGGGTTTATACAGAGATTGACTTGAACTTTTGCCTCTCCTGTGATACACTTGGGGCGGTATAATTCAACATTACTTTAAGGAGGTGTTCTGATGGCAGAGGGGTATTGTGTTAAATGTAAAGCTAAGAAAGAGATGCAGGAAGCGGAAGAAGTCACAATGAAGAACGGCAGAAAGGCCATGAAAGGGAAATGTCCGGATTGTGGTACCGGGATGTACAAAATATTGGGCAAATGATCGTATGATATTTTCAGAAAGTCATGATCCTCACTTTAAATTCAGGCAAAAGATAAATAGAAAAGTTTCCGGTCTGTGAAAAAACTTACATCATTGGATAAGGCAAAACTGATCGCCAGGCTTGCCGCGGATAAAAAAGGCGAGGATATAGTGCTTTTAGATATGACGAACCAGTCGGCAATGTGCGACTGGTTCGTTATCGTTTCAGCCTCCTCCTCCCGCAGGATAGGGGCCATTTCCGAAGAGATACAGTATAAGCTGTCCCGGGACAGGGTCTTCCCTCTGCATGTAGAGGGAAGAAGCAGTCCTTACTGGGTGCTCATGGACTATGTGGATGTGGTCGTTCATATTTTTCATAGCGAAATGAGGGGTTTTTACGGACTTGAGAGATTGTGGTCCGAAGCTCCCAAGACAAACGTGTGAAGCTGAATGCAGGGCAAAGACATATCAAAAAAGATAGAAGAACTTTTACTCGCGTCTTCCTCTGAATATTTCAAAGACAGCCCGGGTGGAGCCATTGTGCCTGAGATGGCGCAAGGATACCTTCAGCTTACCCGGGATCCCCGCCACGGGGATATGACCTCCAACATAGCTATGCGCCTGGCCTCCGCGGCAGGTAAGCCTCCACAGGAGATAGCCAAAGGTGTTCTCGATGTACTCAGCAGGAAGATATCCGAAGAGGGACTCTCAAGATATATCGGGACAGTGGAGATCAAGGGAGCGTTCCTGAATTTCAGACTCTCCGAAGAATATTTCCGTAAACTGCTTATGACCATACGCGGCGAGGGAGGGGATTTCGGGCGTTCGGGAGAAGGCGGCGGGAAGAAGGTCAATATAGAGTTCGTCAGCGCCAATCCCACAGGCCCCCTGACCATAGCGCACGGCAGGCAGGCCGCTATAGGCGACGCTCTGGCGCGCATCCTGCGTTTTGACGGATACGATGTTACCCGGGAATATTATCTTAACGATATGGGCCGGCAGATAAACATGCTGGGGCGGTCGGTAGCGGTAAGGTATATCAATCTTTTCGGAAGGGACGAACCCATGCCCGAAGACGGTTATATGGGCGATTATATAGTCGATATGGCTAAAGCGCTGAAAGGGTCAAAAGGGGACAGTCTTCTGGAAGACACGGAAGAGAACAGGACGTTCTTTCGGGAATATGCCGTTGAATATATGATGAAGCTCATAAGGGATGACCTGCGTGATTTCGGAGTAACATTCGATGAGTGGACTCCGCAGTCCAGGATAGAGTCGGCTCATGAGGTGGAAAAGACACTGCGCGAACTTGAGGAGAAGTCGTACATTTACGATTCCGAAGGCGCTAAATGGTTCGCTTCTACCAGGTTCGGGGATGACAAAGACAGGGTAGTTGTGAAAAGTGACGGGTCTTTTACTTATCTCGCGCCGGATATAGCCTATCATCGCGACAAATATTCAAGAGAATATTCAAAGATAATAGACCTTTTGGGACCTGACCATCACGGGTACATAAAACGCATGAAAGCTGCCGTACAGGCCCTGGGGCACGATCCGAAGACCCTTGATATATTGATAGTGCAGCTGGTGACCCTGATGAGAGGAGGCCAGTCGGTCTCGATGTCCACCCGGAAAGGCGAGTTCATAAGTCTGAGGGAGATAATGGACGAACTGGGGAAAGACGTTACGCGGTTCTTTTTTCTGTCAAGGCGCCTTGACAGCCATCTTGATCTTGACATAGACCTTGCCAGGAAGGAGTCCGCCGATAACCCGGTTTTTTACATGCAGTACGCGCACGCGAGAATAAGGAGCATCCAGAAATTCAGCTCCCGAAGCCGCTTCCGCCTTATGTTCGGCAGAACAAACCTCGCTCTTCTCAATACCGAGGACGAGAAACAGCTAATGCGTAAGCTTGGAGAGTTCCCTTTTGTGGTCAGGGCGGCCGCCGAGGCACTCGAGCCTAACCGCGTACTTACTTATCTCAACGAGCTCGCCCGGTCTTTTCACTCGTTCTACACCAGGTGCCGGGTGGTCTCTGATGACGCGTCCCTTTCAAAGTCGAGATTGTTCCTTGTCGAATGCGTCCGGATAGTATTGGCCAACGGCCTGGGCCTCCTTAATATAACTTTACCCGAGAGAATGTAAGCTTCGTGAGGTCCGCCTCGCGCCTCGCGCGTCGTGTTCAATGATCAAGATAAAGATAGCGAGGGATGTGTCTGGGGGGTTTTTTGCTTTTTTTTTA
>CAYVIW010000039.1:0-16114 GCA_964451815.1 uncultured Planctomycetia bacterium
GACTCAATAGCCGCCTTTGCCTCATCCTTAACGGCTTTCCTTCTTACGCTCGATGTCAGCGCCCTCTCAAATGAATGGCTGTTACCGGCCCTTAAAACAAGTCTACTGACAATACCCTTACGGATCCTCACTTTTTATGTCTTCAACCTTTACAAAGGCCCCCTTCATAGGTCAACTTTCGATCTTTTTATTAATTCGGTAAAAGCCTGTACCATAAGCTCGCTCCTTATAGCCGCTTTGATGTGCTCGTGCAAATCACATTATTCACCCGGTCTCTGGGGAATAGTCGCCTGGTTTGCCTCTATTCTGTATGTCAACGCCTGGAGATTGGCAGCCCGCAAATTGGGAGTAAGCGCGTTTGGTCCTGAAATGTTCCGGCTCAAGGTCCTCATAGTAGGCACAGGTAAAGCCGCGGAAGAAGCCGCTATGATGGTTTCGATGGACACTTCGATAAACTACCGCCTTAAAGGCTTCATAAGAACTGATGCCGGCCTCCCCGCGGAGGTCCAGAGATCCAGGATCCTGGGGAAGCTCGAAGATCTTCCCTTCCTTATAAAGAAACTCTCTATAAGCGAGGTCATCATAACCGATAATGGCATTACCGAAAAGGAAATGGCCGGGATCCTCAGCCTTTTAAGCTGGGAAAACGTCCAGCTAAAAGCCATACCGGACGTATATGGTTCCATCATAAGGAACGCTGTCCTTTATGAAAACGGAGCCCCATTGCTCGGCACTACTTTTACCTCGCGCGCTACACCTTCCTGGTACCCGGGGTTCAAAAAGGTTGCCGATACCGTTGCAGCTACTCTGCTGATAATAATGACCGCTCCCATCGCGCTGATCGCGGCTCTACTCATTAAACTAACTGCGCCCGGCCCTGTTCTGTATCTGCAAAAAAGAACGGGTCTTAACGGAAAACCATTTATTATGTACAAATTCAGAACGATGAGACTTGACGCTGAAAAGCCTAATAAGCCGCGGTGGGCCTGTGTAAACGATGACAGAGTGTTTCCGGTAGGCAGATTTTTGAGAAGATACAGGATAGATGAACTGCCGCAGCTTGTAAACGTGCTTAAGAACGAGATGAGCATCATCGGCCCCCGTCCTGAAAGGCCCTACTTCACCTGGAAACTCATGAAAACCATCCCGTTTTATTCGCAGAGACTCAAGGCAAAACCCGGACTGACGGGGTGGGCGCAAGTCAACTACCAGTACACGGACACGGTGTCGGGAGCAAAAGAAAAACTGCTTTACGATCTCTTCTACGTAAAAAACGTGTCGCTCACTCTTGACCTCCTGATAGCCATCAAAACCTTCAGGGTCATATTAACCGGCCACGGAGCGCATTAAAATACGGGTTATCCTTGAGGCGGTCCTGCCGTCCCAGAGCCCGGGCCTTTTCTTCTTTCGAGCCGGCTGTATCACGCTGATCATCCTCCGCAGAGAACTGTAATCATCCCCCACTATCCTGTTCGTCCCCCTGGTCACGGTTACCGGCCTTTCGGTGTTCTCGCGAAGGGTAAAACATGGTATCCCCAAATAGGTCGTCTCTTCCTGTATGCCGCCGGAATCGGTCATAACGAATTTCGCGTCCATCATGAGCTTGATAAAATCCAGATATCCCAAGGGATCGGTCATTACCATATCCGGATCCTCCTTGAGGCGCTTCCAGCAGCCGAAGGCCTTCAGCATCTTTACCGAACGCGGATGTACAGGATAGACTATCTTTACCTTTTCGCGTATCCCGCCCAGCATCTTAACTATGCCCTCGAGCCGCCTCTTGTCGTCTACGTTGCTCGGCCGGTGAAGAGTAAGCACCGCGTAGGCCCCTTTTTTGAGACCGAGATCACGGCATATGCTTCTCTTTTTGGCCTCTTTTATTGAAAACGCGACCGAATCTATCATAATATTGCCTACAAAGAATATCTTATTGTCCGGGATACCCTCTTTTTTCAGGTTCCTTACACCCGAGGGTTCCGTCACAAAAAGATAGTCGCTTACGGCGTCGGTAAGCGTCCTGTTTATTTCCTCCGGCATCGTCCTGTCGAAACTCCGAAGGCCCGCCTCGATGTGGGCCACCTTGACGCCCAGTTTTACCGCCGTAAGAGCGCAGGCAAGCGTAGAAGTAACATCCCCCACCACTATAACAAGGTCGGGTCTCTCTTTCAGGACGACCTTTTCGAACCTTTCCATTATCCCGGCCATCTGCTTAACCTGAGAGGCAGGGCCTATGTCAAGGTCGACGTTCCGCTGCATTCTGAACTCCTTGAAAAATATATCCGACATGCGTTCGGTATAATGCTGGCCGGTATGCACGAGCACGTGGTCGATCTCTTTGTACTTGCGGAACTCCCTTACAAGAGGCGCTATCTTAACAAAATTCGGGCGCGCGCCTACCACGCTTATGATCTTTCTTTTTTTCATCAAAGCACCCCGTCAAGTTTTTTCAGAGTATTTTCCCATAAGTATCCTTCCAGCACAAGTTCCCGCGCGGCGGCGCCCATATTTTTCCGGAGCGCTTCATCTTCCAGGAGAGCTACAACCTTTTCCGCGAAAAGTCCGGCCGTATCCGCCAGAAAGAGATCCCGCCCGGGGCGCGCCGCAAGCCCTGCCGCGGCCCTCGCGGTCGTAACCACCGCAAGGCCCATAGCCATAGCCTCGAGTATCTTGTTCTGGACCCCCTGCGCTATCCTGAGCGGCACAACCGCCACTTCCGCCCCCCCAAGATATTCCCGTATATCGCCTACCGAACCGGTTACCGTAACTCCCCTCTGTTTCGCGAGCGCCAGTACCGCCCGGGAAGGCCTGTGCCCCACAATATAGAACTCGGCCGCGGGGACGCGCCGCCTGATCAATGGGAATATTTCGGAACAGAAATAAGTTACCGCGTCCACATTGGCGTAATAATCCATCGCGCCGGTAAATACGATCCGATCGCCGGAAACCGGCGGGGCGGGAACAAAAAAGTCCGTGTCCACACCGTTCGGTATCACATTTATTTTCTCCGCGTCCGCGAAAAGAGAAAACTGATGTTTTTCCCCTTCGGACACTACGATGATATCATCGAACTTTTGAATGATCTCTTTCTCATACCTCTGCAGTTCAGATCGTTCCCGCGCGTACAAAAGGGACATCGGCCATCGGACGTGTTTACTATACTGCGCCCACTTGGCGGAATCACAATCAACAAGGTCCATTATCTTCGGCATGAACAGGTCTTCGCAATACTGCGCCATTGACGACGAATACGCGAAGACGCGGTCATACCCCACGGATGAGACCATCTCTTTAACTTTAGCTTTCATCGACGGGTTGTAAAAATAACCCACAGTAAAAGGTTCTCCTTTAAAAAGGCTCCAGAGGGCCCTCGCCCTCGCACAGAACGGATGCAGATAAAAGACATGCACCTCTTCGCATATTTTTTTAAGGTCATCCGCGTATGCCCTGTCAGAGGGGTCGTCATATAATGAAACAAGACACACGTGATGCTTTTTGGCGAGATGCCTGATAATGTTATACGCCCTTAACTTGTCGCCTTTATTCGGCGGATAAGGTATCCTATGGGCAAGAAATAGTATCTTCATGTTGAAGTTGCCAGGCTCCTTCTCATGGCATAACATATTTATAAAGTTCCGGACCGAGGAACTTTGTCACGGATAGCGGCAGATGTCTCCAGACGTTCCTGGCCGCGTCAAACCCTTTGTTGGAAGGGCTTATGTCGGGAACCTCTTTTGCCTTGTTCAGGTAATACTGGTAATAAAGCTGCGCGGGCTCGAAACCCTGGTGCGCCTTGAACCTGTAAGACCCCGCGTCTTTCCGGCTCCTCCCGAAATCAAAAAGCCTGTAGCCTTTTTCAACACCGTATTCCTGCAGTTTAAGATACATATAATTGCTCGGGCTGTACCGCGCGTAGGCCGCGAGGGCCGCGCCGTAAAAAGGAAGCACCGTATCCTTGTGGAACAAGGTCAGCACGGCCGCTATGGACCTGCCCTTAAGCTTGACCACCAGCACATCAGTCTTATCCTTGAATATCCGCTCAAGCGCTTTGAACCAGCGTTTTGAAACCACCGGAGACCCCAGCGCCCTCTGGTTTATCGCGTAAAGCTCGTAGCAGACATCAAGATGCCCGGGGCCCGTTTCGTATGTCAGGCCTTTTTCCGAGGCGCGGCGGGCCTCGGCCCTCGCCTTTCGGGGCATGCGCTCGAGACATTCCTCTTTATTCAATGGAAGAGGCTTAATAAAAGTTACGTAGAGCTCTTTGCTCGGCAAGGCCGGGTCGACCTTGTCCATATTCCTTAGCTCAAGGTAGTCACAGCCGAGGTTCCTGGTAAGCGCTCCGGCTTCCTTAACTAAAATATCCACAGTGTCGTGTTCATCGGCTATCGGCCCGGCATATACCCCTATCGGCACAGAGACCAGCTTCCTCGCCGGCGGCGCGTTAACAAGAACGAGCGGCAGAATACCGCAGATCGAGGAATTACGCCTGGCCGCCAGATAATATCTTTTGAGACCGAACACTTCTTCCATGGCCAGGCCCCATCCGTACAAATGGTAGAACGAGCTCCGCGGATGGCCCATTACATACTGGTCCCAGCCGCTCCCGTCCGATATCTCTACCGTTATCCCTCTCTCTTTAAAGGCGTCCCCGGTCATTCCGCTATCACCCCCGCCACCGCCGCGAGCAGGCTTTTTTCGGATATCCGCCAGCGGTACTTTTCCCGACCCGCGCGAAGGGCGTTATCTTTGAACATCCTCAGCTTTGCCGGGTCTTTCATGGTATCGACCGCTTTTTTGACGGTCTCTACGGTGAACTCCTCAAGCGCCAGGCCGCATCTCTCCTCCCTTATGATCTCGCCCATCTGGCCGAAATCTCCCCCGATAAAAGCCTTTCCCGACGCGAGAGCCTCAAAAAGTTTATTGGGGTTGCAGAATTCGGCCATACCCGCCTTCCTGTCATACCCGTAATAGACGATATCCGAAAGAGCCGTATAAAGGGGCACCTTGTCCGGAGGAACATACCCAAGATATTTTATGCGCGCGCACTCTTTTGACGCATCTTCTACCGTTTTACGCTTATACCCTTCGCCGCCCACTATAAGAAATATATCCCCGTCCTCTTTCACTGTTTCCAACAGGGGTTCTATGATCCTCTCCGGGCCCAGGTTAGAGATATATGATATTACGAGCTTATTCCCTATCCCCAGGTCCGCCTTCGCATTTTCCAAAGCTTCACACGGCAGTCTGTAATCGCCGGGGTCCTTATAGTTACCGGCCACTGATATTCCGCTGACGCCCATGGTCAGATAAAGATCGCGCATCGCCGGGCAGGTCACAACAACATGGTCGGCCCTTCTTATAAGAAGACGCTCGAGGAACACCGTTATCCCCTTGACCACCCCGCTGACATTCCGGCCGAGCATCCTCGAATATACCTCATGACTGTCAAATATGGCCTTTTTTCTTTTTACAAGCTTTAGCGCTATCCCCACCGGCAAAGTATCAAAATCGTGGCAATAAGCTATATCAGCATCCGAGCCCAGGGCCCTTACGAACATCCTTGCCCATAGCATACCCAGAAAAAAGATCTGCGCTGTCCCTCTCCCGTGAGCGGACCGCAGCGTTATTCTTTCGACCTCTATGCCGTCTATGGCCTCTTTTTCGGGCAGCCCCTCGCCCCTGTCCCAGCACAGTATTTTTACGGCGTATCCCGCCTCAAGAAAGGAAAGCGCCTCCCTGTGAACCCTGGGGTCCGGGTCAAACGCGTTGCTGAGAAGCATCAGGATGCGCTTCAACGCCCGGCCCCCTCATGTTCTCTCAGCCATACCTCAAGCATGAGGAACGGCCACAGGACCTCCCCGTAGTATGAGGTTTTTTCATTATCGTGCGCTTTGAGCATATCTTCAAAAAAACCCTTCCTGAAATATCCTCTTTTAGCCGTTCCCGGATCAAGCAGCATCCCCTCCGCGAACTTTCTTACCGACCGGTCTTCACGTAGCCATACAGCAAACGGCAGACCGAACCCGTGCTTTTTCTTGGTTATTATCTCCCGGGGAAGAAAATTACCGAAGGCTTTTTTGTATATATATTTTTTGGTAAGGCCTTTGACTTTCAATGACGCCGGTATAACGGCCCCCAAATCCCAGAGACGGCGGTCCAGCATAGGGAACCTGGTCTCAACTCCCACCACCCCGGAAACCTTGCCCATCTTATTGCTGATATCGTTGCCTATAAGGGCTACCTTGGAATCCAGGTATGTAAGCCTGTTCAGCCTATGTGACGTGCCCGATGTCCCGTAATACCTTTCAAGCACTTTTAATGGCCCCAGGGGATCAACTTCGCCGAGAAAATCTTCCGAAAACACCACCGACCGTTCACGCATAGAATACAGCTCATAGAAACAGAACCTCTCCGGCACGGGAAGATTGGAATGCTCTATATAGTTTTTAGCTTTGATGAAAAGAGGCGTACCTCTGAGAGGACTCTTGAATACCAGCGGTTCCAGGACCATATTACGCAGAAAACCGGGTATATGTTGATATGCCCCGTATATCTTGTCGGTTACATATCTTGTGTACCCGCCTAAATTCTCGTCTCCGCCGTCGCCTCCCAGCAGGACCTTAACGCCTTTATCGGCGGCCATTTTCATGCAATAGTAGGCGGCTATCGCCGACGAATTCCCGAACGGTTCGTCATAAGCCCCGGCAAGCGCTTCTACCGCGGGCTCGAGCTCATGCGGCTTTACTATATACTGGTAACTCTTCAGACCAAAATGCCTGGCGGCTATATTAACATATTCTATCTCACTGTACCTCGGCTCCTCAAAGCCCACGGAAAAGGTTTTGACCTCACTCCCGGCTATCTTTCTCATCAGGCCGGCAACAACGCTCGAATCAAGACCCCCGCTCAAAAAAGCTCCCGTATGTCCTAAGTCAGCAGAAGGGTCAAACCGTTTTTTTACGGCGTTCTCCATTTCTTCGCGTATTTTCGCGGCATAATATTCCTCCCCGCGGCTTTTGCCGTCTACATAGTGGATGTCCCAGTATTTCCTGACGCTGACTTTTCCGTTACAAACGGTCAATGTATGTCCGGCCGGAAGTTTCTTTACCTCTTTGTAAATAGTATCCGGCTCGGGAACAAAGGTAAAAACACAATACTTATAGAGAGAATCCTTGTCTATAGAAGGCGAAAATATTCCCGCTCCTAAAAGAGCTTTTATCTTTGAGGCGAAAACAAAATATCCGCCGCCATGGTAATAATACACGGACTTAGCCCCGAAACATCCGGTTGATATTGTCAAACTGCTCTTTTCCCGGTCCCAAACGCAAAAACTGAAGTCACCGTCCATTTTTTCCGCGCATCCTTCGCCGTAGCGGCGATACAACTCCGCTATCGTCCGGGCCGGACCTGATCCGGCAGGGTCATAGATCCGGCCTTCAGCCGCCACAATAATACCGCCGTCGTCTATAAGGCTATCAGATGGATCGGGTTCCGAACAACCGATAGCGCAAAGCCCGCTGGCGGATGTTCTGGCATATTCCGCCGAGCGGTTTCCGATGAGATTCTCGATCCACTCGGCCATGCCCCCGGAAGGAGGCATTTGGCCGTCAAGACGCGTTATCCCGCATATTCCCGCCATTTTTTGTCTCCTTTAAATAAGCCAGCTGTCCAAGACATCTTAAAACAAGCTGTGTTCTCCGGCACATATCTCTTCCGCCGTACAGCTCTTTAGTTTTTTAGTGACGGTCATATACTCGAGTATGCGCCTGAGATCCGAAACGCGAATATCCCTGTCTTTTCGGGTCATAGAGTACGGTGAAGTTCCCACGGAATAAACAGATGAATGAAATGTCAAATGCAGTATCTTATGTCCCATTTTAAGGCAATTATCCACCAGCTGTCTCATTTCGTTAAAGTTCGCGTTTTCAAGCGCCAACTTTATCTTGTTCACCAGGTTAAGCCTTGAAAATATGCCTACGAGATGCAACGCCCTTGGCGCGCCGATAAGCTTGCCGTACAGATGTTTTTGCCTGTCAAGATCTCCCCTGGTAAATCCGCACGTCACGGGGATCTCCATGATCACATTATCATTTCCAGAACACGGGATTTTTATATCCCGGTAAGATGGGAAATATGGCTCGAAGGGAGCGTTATAAAAATTCGGCCCGCCTTCATCCGTGTGATCGGTAAGTGGCGTCACGCTGAGGTCCACTTTATATCCCAGTTCCGCTAATATTTTTATCGTATCTCCATCAGCCGCCCACCTTCCGGCCCTGAAAGTAACGGGTCGCTTTCCGAAGGCCCGGTGGATCACATTTGTAAGTTTTTCTATTTTTGACCTTTCCACATGATAAGGCAGCCGGCATTGGGAAGATTTTTCCAGCACATCTTTCTTCGACGCGGGCGGCACATCCCAGTGATGAAGGTGCGCCCCTATCTCGCACCTGCCGCTATTCTGTATTTCTTTCAAAATCGATACACACTTTTCGTCAACCGCTACAGGATACGCGACCAGATATACCGGGGTAATGCCTAAGGGGTCAAAATACTCCCTCTGCAGGGACGGTATATTAAGAATATTGCTCGTATCCGGACTCTTATCCGACCCCGGTCCTTCCCAATTTTCTTCCGTGTCGACCGTAACAAGCATTATTGGCCTACTCATTCCAAATGACCTCCCATGAAAATGTCTGCCCGTTCACCTGCCTGACGCTCTCGTGAATATCGAGAGATATCGCTCCTCAATGCTTTTTTCATCGCGCTGCCCGGTCATGTCCCGCGATATCCCACAAAACCGCGGCGAAAGTAGATGTATCACCGTCTCCCGCGGAAAGATAACACTCGCCGTTATCACTCATGCTATCACGGAACGCGCCACTGACCCTATAAAGCGCTGAGGGTATCGGAAACGGGCGTTTTATAAAACCCATGCGATTAAGCGTCTTTTCAATATGTTTTCCGGGCGGTATTATGGAAACCGCTCCCAAATGGTTCTTTTTAGAATATTGTACCGCTTTTTCTATTAGCGCCCTTAAAGCGTTAATATCTTGCGCGGCGGTAACCAGTTCCAATATGTTCGCTACTGTCGCTCCTCGGGAAATTTTTTCATACTGGATAACGATATATCCTCTGAGTTTCCCTTCCGGACCCACGATCTTATAAGAAACTCTGCGGCCGAAGGGAAATTCATTATACCGCCAGTTCAACCAACGGCTATCCTTATATCCGATGCAGGCATAATCACCGGATATGCTTTTAAAAAACACGTCAAACTCTTCTCCAAAAACTTTGATCTCAACAACCTCGAATTCCTCGCGTTTTCGCGGCGCGGTAAGCTTCCCGGCCACAAAAAACATGTCTCCGATCATGGCGATTAACCTGGCAGCTATTTTTGAAGAATATGATCTGCCTGCATATTCCGCCGGATCGGTTATAAGTATATATCTGTTGCCTGTCGCCGGGACCGGCGTGGCTCCAAGCGCTTTCTCAATGCTGAAACTGACCTTGTTTGGAGTGGTTCCGAAAACTACCGGAAATAGATCCGACTGCCATACTTCACGCATAAGTTTGAGGCCATGAAAGCGGAACTTTTCGGACACCATAAGGTCTATCTCAAAACACCCGTAAACTTCTTCCCCCCTTAGAAGAAACCTGGCCGGCACAAGAACAACCGAGCCTACGATGTTATGGTCATGTTCCAGAACAAACCCTACAGGATAATCATTTCTCTGGGCGGTGTTACCTGACAATAACCATTCCAGGATAATTTTTTCTACAGCGGGATCCCAGTCCGCACGCTTAATGACTTCCCCTTTAAGGGCTATGATCTTATCCAGATCACTGAAGCTTAAGGGCCTCAAGACCACGGGGCCATTCTGCCCCATTATCGCACCTCTTCTTTTTTTCTTATGACATAATTGACCATCTTGTCTATGCCGTCAAAGTTATCTTCTGACATTTCCTCAGGCAATATTATAATTTTAAACATTTTTTCCAGATCCGCGACCAATTCTACCGCTGTAAGAGAATCAAGTAACCCTGCGGATATAAGAGGAGTTGCTCTTGACACTTTGATACGCAATCCTCTACTCTTGAACTGGTTAGCCAGCATTGCCGTTATCTCTCGTTCTATGGCCTTTCTGTCCATCTTTATATCACGACCTCCTCCGGTTTGCGGTGTTTCAGGAAATTCAACGGACTTGCCGAATACCCGTAAGCTCCTGAACATCTTATAAATAAATAGTCTCCAGGTTCGCATATCAGAAGCTCGATATCACGGGCCAGTATATCGAGCGGGGTGCATAAACACCCTGCCACGGTAACAGTCTCTTTCTTCGCTGACTTTTTAGCTGTTACAGCTACTATTTCCCGGTTGCGTCGGATACCTTCACCCAAAAGTCCCGCCGCGGCCAGATTATGATGCATGCCGCCGTCCACTATTAAAAAAGTCTTTCCGCGGGACTCTTTTTTGAACAATACCTTTGTAATGTAAAACCCCGCGGTACCCACAAGATAACGGCCCGGCTCTATAATATATCGTATTTTCCGTTCTCCCCCGCCCTCTTTTGCCTTTTTAAGAACATCCCTCATCAAACGTCCTAATTTTTTAACGTTCAGGGCTTTTTGTCCCTTATAATATGGGATCCCCATCCCCCCGCCAAAGTTTATCCAGTTAACAGGCGCCCCGGACATTGAATTTATTTTTTCAGACAGATCGATCATGTATGCCATATTTTCCGCGATGACTTCTTCTGACAGTATCTGCGACCCTGTATGCATATGCAACCCTGTGAAAGACAGGTTGCGGCGCCCCGATAGCATCTTGAGAACATCAGGCAAGACCTCTTCGTCTATACCGAACTGCTGACTTCCGCCACCCATGCGTATACCCGCGCGCTGTGAACCAAGTGACGGGTTGACCCTAAGCGTTATTTTTGCCTTCCGCTTCATTTTTTTAGACAGAGCCTCAAGCAACATCGCTTCCTCGAGGCTCTCTATGGAAATAGCTCCGATCCTCATTTTCACGGCATACCGCAATTCTTCTTCCGTCTTGCCGGGACCCGCGAAACTTATATCATCCGGTCTCACCCCCGCCTCCAACGCGATCTTTAGTTCTCCGGCGCTGGCCACATCCGCCCCCGCCCCAAGCCTTGCGAGCCGGGAAACGATATTTTTGTTGGGGTTCGCCTTTATGGCGTAAAAAATATCGATCTCTCCGGGGATATTTTCGCGCAATAACGAATAAGTGTCCCGTATAACCAACGCGTCATAAAGGTAAAAAGGCGTGTTGTATTTTTTTATAACTGAACGTATTTTTTTAATCTCCCCCATATGTCCTCTTTATAAGTGGTCTATCTATTTTACCTGAAGCCGTTTTGGGCATCTCGTCCAAAAAAAATATCTCGTGCGGCACGGCATAATCCGGCAGATGTCTCGCGCAATACCCGATGATTTTATCACCGGCTTCAGGACCTCTCTGTCCGAACACCACCGCTCCTACTATTCTCTGCCCCAGGGCGACGTCTTCTTTCCCAAAAACAACCGCTCCTTGCACCCCGTCTATGGCGTACAAGACCTCCTCTATCTCTGCCGGACTTATCCTGTAACCGGACGACTTTATCATCTCGTCGTTCCTGCCTACAAAATATAAAAACCCTTCTTTGTCTCTTTTTACAGTATCACCGGAGAAAACAGCCTTCTCTCCGGGGGTCTTGCCATCGGCCCCTTCGGGAAGCTCTTTTATCCGGGCGCCTGTAGCCTCCTCATTACCCCAATAACCCCGGGATATAAGGGCGCCCCGGTGAACGAGCTCTCCCTCCTCCCCGGGGGCGCATTCTCTCCCCTCTTTATTGAGCACCGATATCCTGACCCGCGGTATGGCCTTACCCATTGAATCGGGCCTGTCCCTTACCAATTCGGGTGCCAGATAGGTTGACCTGAACGCCTCGGTAAGACCGTACATGAGATATATTTTTGTGTGTAAGAAAGCATTTAACATCTTCTTCACATATTCAACGGGGATCTTTCCGCCCGAGTTAGTAACATAGCGGAGCCGCTCAAACTTGTAATTTTTAAGAGTTTTCGCGTTCATCAAGCTCAGCCAGATAGTAGGTATACCTGCCAGAGCGGTTATTCTTTCTTTTTCTATTATTCTTAGAACGTCGTCCGGAAAAATAAAATTGTGGAGGACTATAGTGCCCCCGTTCAAGAAAGTTGTCATCAACTGATTGAGACCGTAGTCAAAACTGAAAGGAAGAAGCGACAGTACCCTGTCATCGTGCGTACAATCAAGATATTCTGACACTATCTCAGCTCCGTCAAAAAGATTCTTGTGGGTTATCACAACCCCCTTGGGTTTGCCCGTGGAACCCGACGTATATATTATACACGCTATTTCTTTGTCCGCCGGATGTGTTATTCCGGCCTTATTTTCGCTTTCCGGCCTTAACGTTTTATAAACGCCGTTTTCCGCTATCACCAGGAACTCAAGGCTTTTAGAAATATTTTTGTTATCAAGAAGTGTCGAGCTCAGCGCCGCCGAGGTTATAATGCCCTTTATCCCGCAATCCCTCACGATATGGGCTATCTGCTCTTCTTTTAGCTTGTTGTTTAAAACTACAAAAACGGCCCCCAAACCGGCTATCGCGAATATTGAAATGGCTTCATCGGAACTTTTGGCTAGAAAAATACCTATTCTGTCACCCTGACACGCTCCAATATCGGTCAAACATGCGGACAGCGTCTCACTCTGAGACGCTGTCTCCCTGTAGGAGAGCGCGGCTGATCCTTTCACTACAGCAGTCTTATCAGGCCACTTTTCAGCGCTCCTTTTAAGTAAGCCCGCGATGTTTGTTTTACTCATACCTTTCATCTTATCTCTTTATTCTCAGCTTCAAAAATGTATAACCGCCCCGCGCTGGTAACCGCTATTATCTCCTTATAGCCGTCTCCGGTTACATCGGCGATATCGATCTTGGCATTTGGATGTTTCCAGCTCGACAATCCGCCTTCAAGCGAAAACCTGCTGATAAGCGCCCCGGTATTGGAAAACACAAACAACTCGCCGCCTTTCCCGGCCACTACCTCCATTTCACCATCCCCATTGAGGTCTTCGATCAATAAATTGTCGATACGCGCAGCGGCATTTCTGCCCGGCCAGCGTATATAACTCCACAAGACACCCCCGTCCATATTAAAGGCTACGATCCCGCGTCTACCCCCTATCACTATACTGTCTCTGGAATGGTTTTTGCTGAGACGCCCGGAGGCGATGGACGTCACCTCGTTCAAGTCTACGATCTCGCCATCTACAACTACCGGTATAGTACTGACAGGTATCCCCGAACGTTCATACATATAAACTGTTCCTGAAACATCCGGAACCGCTATTTGATCTTTGTCGCCGTTACCGTAAAGATCTACCGTCGTAAGGCATCTGATCATCTCCCCCGGTTTTGTACGGAACAATATATTTCCATTACTGTCCACCGCGCTTATCCCACCGATATACACATTGTAGCAGAACCCGCCCGCTCCTTCAAATACGGCAATATCCTGTATATTTCCGATATCTCCATTCCTCCACAGGACCGCCCATGTTTTTCCGCCATCTTGAGTTTTTAGCGCCTGGCGATTCAATACAATTTCATCGATACCATCACCGGTGAGGTCCATAAGCGAAAAAAAATCCCCAGAAATGACACTCAAAGGAACGCCTGTTATATCGAAGACTATAACCCTCCTGTTCCCTGGACCACAAGCGACTATCTTATCATAATGCCCGTTTTCTTCGAATTTACCGATCCGGACTCGGTTCACCCCCTCTGGAAAATGATCACTTGCGCTTGAGAGTAAAACCCTTCCCCTGCTACCCACTATGTATAGCCTTTTCCCGCAAACAGCTATCCCCCGCCAGGTACCGTCTCTTCTCAGGTCAAAGGCCTTTACCGACAGGTTGCTCTCCCCCTCAAACGAAGTATCAGCAAGAAGCTTGTAGCGCAAGCCCCCTTGCCCGAAAACCACCAGGGTCCCACTTAAGGATAACGCCACCACCACGATAAAAAACATGGAGAGTTTACGCATTTTTACCATTGCTTATCTCCTTCAATAAAATTTCTGATGATCCCAATAACGGGCGAATTCCCCTTTTTTGTCAATCAGCTCTCCGAACTCTCCCTGCTCGACAATACAACCACCTTTCAGGACGATCACTTTCTGGGCATTACGTATGGTAGAAAGGCGGTGCGCTATGGCTAACACGGTTTTATGCTCCACGAGATTTTCCATGGCCTTTTGCACCAGCAACTCCGTCTCAGAATCAAGAGAGCTGGTCGCCTCATCAAGTATCAATATCTCGGCGTTCTTAAGCAGAGCTCGGGCAATAGAGATGCGCTGTTTTTCACCCCCCGACAACCTGACTCCCTTTTCCCCGACTATGGTCTCATACCCCCCCGGAAGAGCCTTGATGAATTCGTATATCTGGGCTTTGCGGGCAGCGTCATCGATCCTATCCTGTTCTATGGACGGTCCGAGACCATACGCGATGTTGTTCCTGATAGTAGTATTAAGCATCAGTGTTTCCTGTGAAACGATCGCTATCTTTCTCCTCAATGATTCCAGTGTAAAAGCCCTGATGTCCGCACCGTCTATCTCTATAGATCCCTCGTCAACATCATAGAACCGGCACAAAAGATGGGCTATCGTGGTTTTTCCGGCACCTGTAGGCCCAACAAGAGCCACGAGACTGCCTTTTTCAATGCTAAGATCTATATTTTTAATAACAAGCTTGTCTTTCGCGTATCCGAAACTGACGTTTTTAAAATCTATCCTATTTTTGAGGCATTTAAATTCACGTTCCCCGCTTTTCATTATCTCTTTGTCTGTATCATCGAACGCCCACAATATTTTTTCGGCTAAAGGTTCTATCCTGGCGATTATAGCTTTTATCTCGTTAATGTTCTTAAGATAAGCCACGAACCGCATCATCGCGTAAAAATACACAAAAAAAACTGACGGGGAAAATATTTTATAGCGTATGGACATCGACGCGAAGAAGAACGCCAGAAAAACGAAACTCGTATGCGCTATAACCTCGGTTAACCTCGGAATGGCACTCTCTTTTTTGCCCACGTTGAATGTATGGCGCTCCATTGTCTGGCTTTTTTTATTAAATCTCGTATTTTCCCAATCTTCGAAAGCGTAAGAATGCACGAGCTGCATATTTGAGAGTATGTCCGGGGCATATTCGTATATGTCTCGCATGGCCGCGACTTCTTCTTTTGCGGAGGCTTTTAGTTTTCTTACGAGCCACCTGAGAGAATAGTAGACCATGCCAATTACAGGTATCGTAAATAGCGTAAACTTCCAGGAAATAAATATCAGGAACATAAAAAACGAGCCCGCCATAATAATATGCGCCAGGCTCGCCCTTAAACCGCCAAGGGTACCGGTTAGCTGTCTGGTGTTATCCATAAGAACGGACATTAGAGTTCCTGTCGGGCATCTGTCGTAAAACTTTTTCTCGAACAAAAGATACCGCGCGAATATCTTTGTGCGTAACGAATGGGAAATATCGGACGAGAACTTGGACATGCAAAAACCGCTAAGGATAAAGAGCAGATTGCTTATCACAATAGAGCACAGAATAAGCGAGATGAAAAATATCAGAATTGATAAGTTTGAACTTAATGGCAAAACTTCAAGCATTTTTGCTATCTGCGAGGGTTGTCCGGAACTCAAAAAATCACCCCCCGCCAGAAAAGCGTTCAGAAGCGGTATGAGAAGCGTGATACCGAACAGCTCAAAAAGCGAAGCTATAAAGATAAAAAATACGGATCCCAGGAACATCCAAGCCTTGGGCCTGGCTATTTTGTACAAAAGCGTTAAGTTTTCCAACCCCACCGTATATCCCTCCTCTTGCATGAGACATTTAGAGTAACAATAGATAAAACACTCGTAAATAGCGTTGCTTTGAAACCAAGGTGCAAACCAGAAAAATCACTCTGACCCCTTTTGCTCGAAGACGCTTTATTCCGCATATTCCCGTCATTTTTAACCCCCTGCATATCCCGCTGTATCCCGCTCATCGCCGGGCCCAACATCCTCTCGGATCTCCTTA
>CAYVIW010000040.1:0-9679 GCA_964451815.1 uncultured Planctomycetia bacterium
TATTTTCGCGGGAGAGACCCCTGTACGTATGTTTTCCGCCAGGACCTCTTTGGCGGCAAGACCGCTTATTTTCCCGGAAGATGTCATCTCTATTATCGAAGCGAGGCACGCGGCATCCAGTCCCAGGCCGGAAAACCCCGCGCCCTTCTCTTTCGCGTGCATCATGACCTCGCCCTTCACCCAGTTACATACCGCCGTCGGATCTGAATGGATGGAGACCGTTCTCTCAAAAAAATCGGCGATATCCTTTTCCGATGTAAGGATCTCTATATCCTTCTCCTTAAGCGAGTACTCGGCGGAGAACCTCTTTTTTCTGGCCTCCGGAAGTTCCGGCAAAGAAGACTTTATGCTCTCTATCACCGCGCTTTCCACCTCAAAAGGCACAAGATCGGGGTCAGGGAAATAACGGTAATCCTGGGCTTCCTCCTTAGTTCTCATGGAAAGGGTTATCCCTTTATTGTCGTCCCAAAGCCGGGTCTCCTGACTTATCTTACCCCCGTCCTCTATCGTCTCCTCCTGCCTGAGCATCTCGTAAGAAAGCGCGTCTTTTACAGCCTTGAAGGAATTAAGGTTCTTTATCTCCACCTTGCTCCCCAGGACGGTCTGGCCTTTTATCCTGATGGAAACATTCGCGTCACATCGCAGGCTTCCCTCTTCCATATTGCAATCCGATACTTCAAGATATTTTATGATCTGTTTAAGAGCCGTAAGATACCTGTAGGCTTCTTCCGGAGACCTCATATCAGGCTCCGACACTATCTCCAGAAGAGGCGTTCCGGTCCTGTTAAGGTCAACATAGCTGAACGGCTCCTTAGGGTCGTGTATCAATTTGCCGGCATCTTCTTCCAGATGGGCGCGGGTTACTTTTATTGTTTTAGGATCACCGTTCTCGTCCAGTATATTTATCCTGCCATCGTAAGCTATAGGCATATCATACTGGCTTATCTGGTAGTTTTTGGGAAGGTCCGGATAATAGTAGTTCTTTCTGTCAAATTTGACTGTCTTCTGCACTTCGCAGTTGAGGGCGAAAGCGACCTTTACGGCATATTCGAACGCCTTGCGGTTGAGGACCGGAAGCGCGCCCGGCTGCCCCAGGCACACAGGACACACCTGAGAATTCGCGCCCTCGCCGAAGGACGTCCGGCAAGAACAGAACACCTTTGTTTCGGTGGAAAGCTGAACATGCGTCTCAAGACCTATAACGGTTTCGTATTTCATATTTTCGTTATGCTGTTAAGCGTATCGCGCGATCGGTTATTTGTTGTCTCCGCCTCGGTCTGCCGGGAATAGTTTGTGATGTTCTGTATTTCTCTCAAAAGCGTGAGACGCCTTTATTAGCGTCTCTTCGTCAAAAGGAGCCGCCATAAGCTGAAGCCCGACCGGCATTTCGTTCTCACCCATCCCGCAAGGCAGCGATATAGCCGGAAGACCGGCCAGATTGGCCGGTATAGTGAATATGTCCGACAGGTACATCTGCAGCGGATCATCTATTTTCTCTCCCGTCCTGAAAGCGGTTGTCGGAGCTGTCGGGGTGAGAATACAGTCGCACACCTCGAAAGCCTCTTTGAAATCATCCGATATTCTGGTGCGCACTTTCTGAGCCTTAAGATAATAGGCCTCATAGTATCCTGTACTCAGCGAATATGTTCCCAGAAGTATTCTCCGCTTTGCCTCTTTTCCGAAACCTTCGTTCCTGCTTAAAATGAACATCTCCTCCATGTCACTGGCTTCTTCAGATCTGTGACCGTAATGGACCCCGTCATATCTGGCAAGGTTGGAGCTGGCCTCGGCGGAACCTATAATGTAATAGCAGCTCAGTGCGTAACGAGTATGCGGCAAAGATATATCCACCATCTCCGCGCCGAGAGACCTGAAAACTTCTATGGCTTCGGTGACCCTTGATCTTACACCCTCGGAAATACCATCGGTGAAATATTCACGGGGGATACCTATCCTGAGGCCTTTTATGTCTTTGCCGAGGCTATCGGTGTAGAACGGGACCTCGGCACTGACGGAAGTGGAATCTCTTCTGTCATATCCCGATATAATTTCAAGCATCAGTGCTGAGTCCGGGACATTTCTTGTTATGGGCCCTATCTGGTCAAGACTCGAGGCGAACGCTATCAGGCCGTATCGAGAAACCCTCCCGTATGTGGGCTTCAGCCCCACTACACCGCACATTGAAGCGGGCTGTCTTATCGACCCTCCGGTATCTGACCCTAAAGAAGCGGCGATCTCTCCCGCGGCCACGGCCGCCGCGGAGCCGGCGCTTGACCCTCCGGGAATGCGTCCGGTATCCCAAGGATTAACCGTAGGCCCGTAAAATGACGTTTCGCAGGATGAACCGAACGCGAACTCGTCCATGTTAAGCCCTTCCATTATAAGAGCCCCTTCCGATCGGAGTTTTTCCACGATATGGGCATCATAAGGAGCCTTGAACGACTCAAGCATTCGTGAACAACATGTGGTCAGCGCCCCCTTAAGGCAGATATTGCTCTTTATACCCACAGGCACGCCCCAAAGTCGCCCCGCGGGCGGGGTACCCTCCAGCTGAGAAGCCCTTTCTTTTATGCTTGTTTCATCAAGCACGGCGAAGGCTCTTATGTCCTTATCTATCTCCTTAACGCGATCCAGCAGAAAAGGCACCGTCCCGGAAAAGCTCTCATGCCGCTCGCCCAGCCATCGCTTGAAATTAGATATATTTACAAAGATATCTTCCATATCAGCGGTCTTTTATGATAAGAGGGACCTTGAAAAAATCGCCTTTTTTAGCGGGCGCGTTCGCCAGAGCTTCCTGCGGCGTGAGTGAAGGCGCCGGCGCGTCTTCCCTGAAAACGTTCTTCATGGAGGGAAGCACGTGCGTGGTAGGCGCGACATTCTCCGTATCGACCTCTTTAAGCTGCTCGATATAGCCCAATATGGACGCGAGCTGCCCCCGGTACATCTCCAGCTCTCCTTCATCCAGGCTAAAACGTGACAATCGCGCTACGTAACGCACAACTTCGTTGGTGATATCATTTTTCTTCATATTGTTCTAAAGTTAACATACCGGACTATTAAAGTCAATATTAGTTATACGGAGTTTGCCCGTTTTAAGCATAGATAACTGCTTATCCCGGCATGGCGCAAAGGGTAAATCCCGGCATGCTCTCTCGGGGACGCTCGATCTCCCAGCGTGAGATCTTCGCTCAGCGTTCCGCTCGCAACCCGACCGCGTCGGATATGGCCGCGTACTCCTCAAGAGAAATTGCCTCCGCCCTCGCGGAGGGGTCTATGCCGCACAAGCGGAATATCTCTTGCCATTTCTCGCGCGATATAGCCATGAACGCGCTGTCCGAGAGCGGGTTCACTGCCTTCTTGCGCCTTTGTGAAAAAGCCTTTCTGATCACGCGGAACATCAGGCTCTCATCCTCCACTTTAACCGAAGGTTCTTTCAGCATTTTCAGGCTTATCAGGCATGAATCCACCTGCGGTTTTGGATAAAAGCATGTCTTTTTTATTTTGAAGATCTTCCGGACCTGGCTGTAATATCGTACATAGCAGCTTATAGAACCGTAAACCCTGGACCCCGGGGGAGAAAGAAGCCTCTGGGCGAGCTCTTCCTGCAAGACCATGTAAAGATCGCTTACCATGCTTCTGGCGCCGATGATCTTTTCTATTATGGGTGTGGTTATATAATACGGCACGTTGCCGTAAACAAGAAGCCGCGCGCCGCCGGCCATGGCCAGTGAACCTATGTCGAGGTCAAGAATATCAGCATTGATGAGCTCTATATTTCCTGTCTCATTGAAAGGCCCGGTCATTATACCGCATATACCGGCATCTTTTTCCACCGCGTAAAGGCGCCTGCATCGCTCGGCCATAGCGAATGTCATCATGCCGAACCCCGGGCCTATTTCAAGAACTGTGGTATCTTTCGAGAGGGGCACATTCTCCAGGATCTTATCCCTTATGTTCCTGTCCACAAGAAAATTCTGCCCCATCTTCTTGTTGGGGCTGAGGCCGCTTTCTCTCAATATTTTTTTTAGCTGGGAAATATCCATTCAAGAGAGGTTCTTTCGGTATATTGTACGCTTAGCGCGTTAGATCCAGAGCTTTTAAGGCAAGTTCTATAGCGTGTATCATGGAACCAGGCTCGGCGACACCTTTGCCGGCTATATCGAACGCCGTACCGTGATCCGGAGAAGTCCTTATATGCCCGAGTCCCAGGGTCATATTAACCCCATTCGTAAAATCCAGCATCTTAAAAGGTCCCAGGCACTGGTCATGATACATAGCGACCACTATTGACTCAGGCCTGCCGGCCGCTTTGTAAAAGGCTACGTCCGAGGGCACGGGTCCTTCGATCTCGGAATAGAGTTCTCTGGCCCTTGATATGGCGGGCTCTATAAGATCTTTTTCTTCCGTACCCATTCTGCCGCCCTCTCCCGCGTGGGGGTTAAGAGCGGTCACTATTATCCGCGCGTCCTCGCGGCCGGTCATGATAGAACGGCTGTCAACCACCTGAACGATGGTCCTGAAGATAAGATCGGAATTGAGCAGGGCAGGTACGTCCTTAAGAGCCGCATGCCGGGTAACGGGTACTACGCGGAGGTTGTCACCGACAAAAGCCATAGTTACAAGATCGGCGCCGTAAGCCGCCTGAAGAAATTCTGTGTGCCCTGTGAACCCCGGATGGATACGCGCTACCGACGCTTTACAGATCGGCGCTGTTACAAGAGCCCGCGGAGAACCATCTTGCGGGGCCATCATAAGCTCTACCGCTTTTTCCAGCGACCTCAAAGACCTCTCAGCCCCGGCCTCCGTTGGTTTACCGGCCACAACTCCGGACAAAGGTCCCCAGTGGTCCAGAACGTCGATATTGTCTCTGCCGGAAGGACCGTACGCGGATAGTTCTTTACGAATGGCGGTCTCGTCGCCTATAACGATAAAACGCGCGTCTTCCCGAGGGGCTATAACGGCGAGAGCTTTAGCTATGATCTCGGGGCCGACGCCGGCGGGATCCCCCATTGTTATGAAAATATCCGCTAATGGTAGTTTTGTTCCTGCCGTCATCTGCTCTTCTTGGAACGGCCCTTTTCCCTGTCTCCGCCAGAGGGAGGGCCATCCGCTGAGACCCTTTTTTAACTTTTGCTTTTATCTTTGTAGGAGATATACGCCTTCTCTCTGTTCTCTTTTAAATATTTCACGAGCTCTTCCTGGAATTTATGCATAAAGAGCTGTTCTCTCAGAAAGTCGTTCACCTCAGCGAATTCAAGAGTCCGGGGCTGCCGTATCTCCTCGGCATAGAAAATATGGTATCCTATGGGCGTCTCTACCACTTCCGAGATATCGCCCTGCTCCAGAGAGAATATGACGCTGTCTATCTCGTCAACGGTCTGGCCGGGAATTATGTACCCCATATCCCCGCCTTCATCTGCGTAAGGACCTTCGGACGTTTTTTCGGCGAGAGAGGCGAAATCTTTGGTCGTTCGGGCTTCCGAAAGTATCTCCTCCATTTCTCTTTTCGAGGCCTCGTCTCCTCTTTCGCCCGTCCTGCGCAGCATTATGGTCCGGACCTTTACCTGAAGGGGAGCTTCCATCTGGTCCTTGTTCTTCTCGTAAAGATCCCGTATCTCTCCCGGGGTCACAACTATATTGGACGAAACCTTTTCCTGCACAAGCTGCTGGGCTAGCATCTGGTCGCGTATCTCTTTTTCAAACTCCGAAAGGGTTGTGCCTCTTTCCCTCAGGGCCACAAGGAATTCCTGCTCGGTACCATAGTAGGACCTGATGGTCTCTATCCGGGATGCGAGTTCTTCCTCGTCTATCTGTATGTTTTCTTTTTTGGCAAGGCTTATTGCCAGCTTGGCGTTTATGAGATGGTCCTTTATCCCTTCCTCAGCCGCTTTCAGTCTGGCCTCGAGCTCTTCCCCCTCAAAATTGCTCTCGAGGCCCTGTTTTACCGGGATTAAAGCTTTATCGTACTCTCTCTGCGTTATCACCTCATCGTTAACGACGATTATCACCCTGTCCGCGACATCGGCCCGGCAGGCCGACGAGATAAAAAAGACCAGCGCCGCGGCGAGAGCCGGCAACAACATCTTCGCGTATTTCCTTACCATATCACATCCTCCTTGATCTTAATGCCGGCAGATCGTTCAATAAGCCGTGCAGCTTAATTATCGCCGTCTGCCAGAGCCTTTTCGTTCACCTTTATCCTGGTTCTCTCTCTGAGATCATCCAGGTATTTGTTGAAAGCTTCCTGTCGTTTTCTCTCCCAGACCCTCGCGGTTATGTCGTCGGAAACCTGTTCTATGGGCCTCTGCTGAGGGGGCCTGCGGTCGGTAAGCATTATGACATGATAACCGAGGCTTGTCTTTACGGGACCGCTCGTCTGGCCTATATCCAGAAGAGCGCAGGCGTTATCGAACTCGGGCATGAGCTGCCCTTTCGGGAAATACCCTATATCTCCGCCCCTCTGCGCTGTAGGGTCAACAGACCTGGCCCGGGCAAGGTCCTCGAACTTCTCTCCCCTGGCTATTTCCAGGACCACATCCTCGGCCTCTTCCCGGGTAGGCACCAGTATATGCGATACCCTCAATATCTCGGGCGTCATGTATCTGGCGGGATTGTCATTATAGAAAGCGCTTATTTCGTCGTCGGTTACCTCTATGGCGTCATCTATCTCATCACTGATCAGCCTGGCTACTAATATCTTTTTTCTTGCCTCTTCCAGGACCTTTCTCACTTCCCTTTCGCGCTGTATACCCTGCCGGAGAGCTTCCTGGTAAAGGAGAGTATCGTTTATCAGTTCCTGCAGATATTCTTCCTTACGTCTTTTCACTATATCTCTGTATCTCTCCGGAAGATTGGATATCCTCTCGTTGAAATCGCCCACGGTTATCTTGTCTTCGCTAATGGACGCGATAACGACATTATCCTCGCCGGAAGTCCGTCCGCAACCGTGCAGAGACACACATAAGAATATTATTCCCAGGTAAAATAGTATAGTTTTTCTCATATCTGGAGGGTTCTTTCCTTAACTGTTAGTCATTATAATAACAAAATACCATCGCGCCTTCAAGCTTATTCGTATTTGAGCATAAAGCTGTCATTCCGAGCGACGCGAAGGCCGATCGAGGGATCCACTATTCAGTACGTGGCGGACAAGCTTCGGGATACCCTGTCGGGGACGCTCGATCTCCCAGCGTGAGATCTTCGCTCAACGTTCCGCTCGCAACCCGCCCTGCTGGTTTTGAGCGCTGGGGCGGGACCATGCTTGCTCGCTTCACGGTGCCCCGACAAGGTATCCCGAAACTTGTCCGTCCCCACGGACTAAGTTTAGAATATTCTGTCAAGGCTAATAGCGAACAGACAACCACAGATAATATGAAAGCATACTGGCTCAGCTTTTTAACTTCGCTATCTCGCCGCGAAGCAGCCGGCAGTACAGGTCGAACCCCACCTGGTCTATGAATCCGCTTTGCTCGTGGCCGAGTATATTACCCGCTCCCCGCATCTCGAGGTCATGCATCGCTATCTTGAACCCCGATCCGAGCTTCTGGTATTTAACTATGGCGTCAAGGCGCGAGCGGACTTCCCGGGTAACGGTCGAAAGATCGCGCACTACCAGATAAGCGTACGCTTTGCGGTCGAACCTGCCTATCCTGCCCCTGAGCTGATACAGGTCCGCCAGGCCGAACCGGTCGG
This sequence comes from uncultured Planctomycetia bacterium, assembly GCA_964451815.1. GTDB lineage: Bacteria > Omnitrophota > Gorgyraeia > Tantalellales > Tantalellaceae > CAYVIW01. The sequence continues at coordinate 7,693 of CAYVIW010000040.1, forward strand.
CATCATTTATCACCATCGTATTGGCGTTGGGGATATCTATGCCGGAACCGATTATGGTAGTGCACACAAGGATATCCGTCTCCCCTCTGATGAACTGAAGCATGGTCTTTTCCAGAGACCTCGACCCCATCTGCCCATGCGCCACCATAATGCTCGCTCCCGGAACAAGCCTGCCGACCCCGGCGGCTATGCCATCTATTGTTTCGACCCGGTTGTGGACATAATAAACCTGTCCTCCTCTGGCCAGTTCCCTCTCAATAGCCTCTTTGAGCGTTCCAGGGTCATATTCGGTAACATGGGTAGAGACCGGCATTCTCTCCAGAGGAGGGGTCTCTATCACGGACATGTCCTTACCTCCCATGAGCGAAAGGTAAAGCGTGCGGGGTATGGGCGTTGCCGTCAACGTAAGGATATCCACGTTCACTCGCATGCTCTTTATCTTTTCTTTATGTTTAACACCGAAGCGTTGTTCTTCGTCCACTATAAGGAGCCCGAGATCCTTGAACTTAACCTCGCCGGAAAGCAGACTGTGCGTGCCGATAACTATATCGACCTTGCCTGAAGCCAGTTCATCGTGTATAGCTTTTTTTTCCCCCGGGGTCTTGAAACGATTGAGCATCTGTATGTTCACCGGGAACTCTTTCAGCCTTCTGGTAAAACTATCGGTATGCTGTTCGGCCAGAATAGTGGTGGGAACAAGAAAGGCCACCTGCTTATTGTCCATGACGGCCTTGAACGCCGCCCTGAGGGCCACTTCCGTTTTACCGTAACCCACGTCACCGCAAAGAAGCCGGTCCATAGGCCTCTCCGATTCCATATCTTTTTTTACCTCTTCGGTTACCCTGATCTGGTCCGGCGTCTCCCTGTAGGGGAACGCCCTCTCCACCTCTTTCTGCCAGTCGGTATCAGCGCTGAAGGCAAAAGCCTTGGAGTTTTCTCTCCGGGCGGAGATCTCAAGCAGTTCTTTCGCTATTTTTGCCACCCCTTTTGAGGCGCCCTTTTTGGCCGATTCCCATCGTTTTCCCTTAAGACTGCTCAATACCGGCGGACGGCGATGAAAAGACACGTATCGCTGTATCTTTCCGAGATCCCCGGCTTCCGCGTAGAGCCGGTCTCCCCCGGCGTATTCCAGCACGAAATGATCTTTAAGCTTTCCGTCCCGCCTTATCCTCTGAAGACCTATATATTTGCCTATACCGTGGTCTATGTGCACCACAAGGTCCCCGGGCTCTATGTCCACAAAAGAATCCAGGGGTATCTCTTCAATGTCCATGGCAGGTCTTTTAAGTGTCGTTTTTCTTATCTTCCGGACCGGAAGCAGTATTATGCCTTTATGCTCGGCGATCGTCCTGAAGGAGAGAAGGTCCACGCTCTTTATGGACATTACACGCCCTCCGGAAAGATCTATCCGCGCCGGATACTCAAATGTGAAAGGAAAAACGACAAGGACCTCACCTACAAGACTGTAGTCGCCCTCATCCGATACTTTACGACATCTGGAATAACCGTATCTATCGAGAAGAGCCGTTATGTTATCAACGTCAACGGTCTCTTTGACATATAATTTTATAGAATCGAACAATTTAACCGTCTCCGCGCTGTTTGATAAGTAACGATAATAATGACAATGTGGATAGCGAGGAATGTGTCCGCGTGTTTTCGAAGCCTTTTAACCGAGCAAAAGTTCGCTCGTTCCAGCCCGGCGCTTTCTGTGGCCGGAAAATTTTAATATCATACCGATACGTGCTGTTCATGGATCTATTCACGGCCTTCGCCAAAATTTAGAGCCAACTTTTGCGTCCCCCGAAGGGGCGGTTAAAACCAGCGAAAATGCGAGAGCCGCGATCAAAAATACTTAGCCCGCCGGGGTGTTCTCTCGCTTTTGAAGCCTTTTTAACTCAGCAAAAGTTCGCTTGCCGTCAGGTTCTCTTCGACACAAGCCAACTTTTGCGCCCCCGAAGGGGGAGTTAAAACCAGCGAAAAAGCG
>CAYVIW010000041.1:0-14109 GCA_964451815.1 uncultured Planctomycetia bacterium
TCATACTCAACATGCGCTACGGCTATGGTTATGCCTCTTTCTTTCTCCTCGGGCGCTTTGTCTATAGTATCGAACGCCCTCACCTCAGCCTGGCCTTTGGTGGCCAGATTCATCGTTATCGCCGCCGTTAGCGTGGTCTTGCAGTGGTCTACATGGCCTATCGTGCCGATATTAAGATGCGGTTTGGTACGTTCAAATTTTCCCTTAGCCATTACTACCTCCTTGATCCCCGGGCTCAAATACCCGGCGTGAGTTCATACTTCCAAAGTTTTCATCAATTCTATATGCACGCCCCATGCTCCTTACTCCGCACAGAACTTATATTGCTGGAGCCCTCGGCCGGAATTGAACCGGCGACCCCATCCTTACCATGGATGTGCTCTACCGGCTGAGCTACAAGGGCGCAAGTTCCAACACTACGGTCTATTCTTTTATAACAATAGGCTGATAAAAACGCTAAACTACACCATATGCTCGACTTTTAAGCCAGCACCATGGGTCGCAATATATATTATTACCTATCCCACCGAGATGTCGGAAATAAGATTGTATCAAAAACGGTTTTTTTGTCAAGTTATAATTTAAAAATATTCCCGGCCTCGGACCGGAGCTTTAGGCAGCCATAAGAGCGAGCTGTACGCTCTCATGAAATCGCTCGAGCTGCTTCACCGCGGCGCCTCTTACCATGGGCGGCAGGGCCAGTTCGATGGCAAGCCGTATCCTCGCCGCCGAAGAAGAACTTACGATAGATCTGAGCGTATCGACCGTTATGGGTACTCTAGATCCGGGGAAAAGGTCCCGGTATAAGGTGTTCATGTTATCCAACAATCTACTTCCATCAATAAGTTCTTTTAACTCCCCCTTTCTGTCGGCTATGACCATCGCGGATGTTATCAGTCCTATAATAAAAGCCGAGTGATGATCGTTCAAGGACGCCCCGGCACCGTGCCTCGATGGAACTTGTTCCATAGCGACAGGATATTGGTGGGCCTCAAGTTTCTGTTCCGTACCGCGGGTATCGATCCATTTAAGCCAGGCGCTGGGGCATATAATGACCTCCACTGAACCGGGCCTCGACGGGGCGTTTATCCGGTCTGATATTATCCCGGAGAGATCTTCTCCGAGGCCCATCCTTATGGACGTTCTCTTTATGTTGTCCCGCAAAGCCGATATCACCGCGTTTTCGGAAGCGCCGAGCCCCGGACTCGCATCAAGCCCCAGAGAAACAGCTTGTTTGTCCAGGTCCTCTCTGGAATAGAGGTTCCGAAAAATAAAGTTAACATTACTGATGTCGCGGGAATGAAGAATTATGTAGCTCCAGGTGGCCGTAACCGCCTCAAGATCAACTTCGGGAATAAGAGAGAGATCCACCACCACATCTATTGGAATATCGCTGTTGAACATAAGATATTTTTCGATACCGTCACCCGTCCCCGTACCTTTTAATATTCTGCGGGCCTGGATGAACGTTCGCCTCATTCTGTTTTCGATATTTTTGATCTCTTTATCGTCAAGAGCGATCGTTTCGGTCCCACCTGAGGCGGCAACTGAAGAAGGCTCGAAGCTGAAACTGAAAAGCGTACCTTCCTCCTCGACAGTCTCTACCTTGATATTCCCCCGGGATCTTTCCATTATGTCCTTTACTATCGCCAGACCGAGACCCCTACCGTCGGACTCCATCCTCCCAAGCAATGGGAACATCTTCTTGTCTGACTTTGAGGTTACATGAGGTTCAAATATCAGCTCCAAAAGATCGTCTCCTTCCATATTCTCTATTTCCTCTATAGTCCGCTTGCTCATTTTACCCTTCTCTATAGCGCCAATGGCTTCTTTCTTTATTTCCTGAAGTCTGCGGCGCGATATGCCCGGACCTTTATCCTTTATGGACATGACCGAAAAACCGTTCTCATCTATAGAAGTACTGAGAATGATCTCGTCCCGGAAATAAAGAGCGTTAGCCAGTGTCATTCTTATTATGGATAAAGCGTTTTCCGTTGCCTTTTGTTTTGCTTCTTCCTCTGTCGCGGAGTGATCCAGCGAATAAACCATTGCCTGGGGAGTTTGCGGATCATCCAACTTCCCGTCGATCTCGAACCTGACCATGCCCGAATACTCGTCTTCAAGCAGTTCTCTTGCCCTACGGAGAACATCATTAAGATCTATGGCCACGCGGTTGTTCTTTGCCGGCCGCCGGCTGAAATCCATTGTTGTGGTAATACGTGCCTCTTCGTCGCCAGTACCTTCCGCTCCAAAAGGTTTTTCGGAGATAATCTCCTCGGGGTCGTACGTGTCCTGTGTATCCTCCAAGTTGGGATCCAGAGTCTCGGCGCTATACATTTCGGTAGTTTCCGTCTCGGGGTCCAGGGTTTCATCGGTATCCCATTCTACAGTTTCGGTTTCGGGATCCAGGGTTTCATCGGTATCCCATTCAACAGTTTCCGTCTCAGGTTCATCGTATTCATCTTGCACCTGTCTTAAAGGCGTTAGCCTTTCATAAGTAAGATCGCCGACCAGGGCCTGGTTTATCCCGTGATCCAGTCCGATCTTCGGATCCCATTTTCCCATAAGTCTATAGAAAGAGTCGCTGTCGATCTCGGTGAAGTCCATTTCACCTGAATATGCAGCCCCGTCCAGCATTATCTTCAACCTGCCGGGAAGGTCATCCACATTCTCGGGGCTGCTCTTGGCGAACCACCTTAGAGGAACGCTCACAAGATCGCAATTCCTCCATTGGTGAACCTTTGTGCCTTTGGCCGTATGGCTTCGCGAGGTATAGAACATAAATGTCCTGCCTCTCCACCGCGCGAAGACTATTTTTTCTCCGGGTACACTTGGCCCCCTTCTCCTCCATGACATTATCTTGAAAGCCTGGTTGTCTAAAAGCATGACTTGCGGGTCATGCCAGGCCGGATGATCCGGATCATGCCGCATCTTATCATTAACGACGACCACATCTCTTATCTCTCCGGATTCATCGGCCAGCAAGACCTGTTTGGAGTACGGATCGGTCCTTCTAAGATGTTCAAGCTTGAATTTTCTGTAAAGTGAAAAACGTTTCGCCGTATCGCGTTCATCTTTTTGTCCGGATCGTCTGCCGAGCTTGACCATGTCATTTATATATTCTTTGATGAACCGCCCCGGATCATGAACATCACGGCTTTCGTATTTCCTGTGCGTCAATACGCGCTGAAAATCCGACATGGCGTCATACCCCAGAAAGACCTGGTAATTTTTCGCCATAAATTCAGCTGCCTTTCTGTCAGCATTCAGGATCTGCTGAAGGATCGATCTGTATGTTTCTATGACCTCCGGTAAAATAGTAGGTTCATTAAAGTCCCCGTTACTTACAACCCTGTAGGATCCGCCGAGACGGGATATGGTAAGTGCCGGGATATTGTCTCTCAACTCGGCCAGATGCCGTGCCGCGTCAATATCCGCTCTGTCCGCTCTGGGATCAAAGGTCATCGGCTCCATTTCCCCGAGACCTTCTATATCTTCCCTGCTGAAAAGGTCCGTCTCGATCTTCCGCATGATCTCAACAGCCTGCTTGCCCCGCTCTTGCTTCCGCCGTGCGCTATCCGTAACGTTTATTCCGGACTGAATATCGCCCTCTCTCCGAACTTCGCCGTCAAACAACTCTAAAAACATAGAAAGAGAATTTATGAAAACGGGATAGATAGCCACCCCCCAGAACACCAGAATACCCAAGGTATCCGATAACATGAAAACAGGACCCAGAAGATCATGCCTGAAGTCTAGGTTTAACCAGAGATTGAACCACGCAAAGCCCGCGGCCAAACCGACCGCGTTGCCCGCGATCCCTCCATAACGTCCGGCGTTGTTGTCAACGTCATAAGCTTCGCCGCGGAAAATATCACGCCATGACCATACGGGGGGGGTGGTCCGCTCTGCCCAGCTTCCAGTCAGTCCACGCCCATATATAATGACCGAGCTCATGAAAAAAGGTGGAACCAAAAGTAAGGACTTTCCAGACTTGTGCGTCAAAAATATTCGCCAGCATGGACTTTGCCGCGGACCGGTCGTCTTCGGCCACTCGCCGTGTCTCCGGGGACGACGCGCTGGCTGAGCTAATAACTGATCGTGTTGAAAAAACATGGGAAGGTTTATGCTCCGGTTGTTTTTTCCTCATTTTTTCGGTCAGATCTTTCTTTTGTTCCTCTCTTTTATCCGGCTCTTTCCGGCTGTGAAGGGTCTGCTCAGAAACAGATACATGCGGCTCTAGTGAAGCCGCTATGCGATTGATATCGGCGTCAATTTCTTCCATTGTTTTTTTTATAAGTTCTGCCGCTTTTTTCATCAGCTCCATGCGCTGCTGCGTATCTGCAGACAAAAAGTCCCGCATAAGATAAGCAAGGGCCATGTTATGGCTGGCTGGATGCTCTTCTGTCCAGACAACTTTCGGCAGCCTTTGATACTCGCCTTCTGCCCCGAATTTATCATCCAGTATAAGGAGTATCTCTTCGACCTTTATGCGATACTCCTTATACTGTTGTATGAGCCCCTCTAGCAGTTCTTTCTCAGGCTCTTTGATAGATAGAATGATATTGGTCATCACCTCGAATGTGCGCATTGCCCCGTGAGAAAGCCATTCTTCCAAGTCTACTTTTTTGACCTCTTTCTTGAAATTTGATCTGGCCCACACCGTCGGAATGTCTCCGCCGACATCGCATAAAACATCAATTACGCCTCGTATATAATTGACCTTATCGTTAAGATCTCTCATCAGATCACCTGACTCCGGAGGAATCTCGGGCCATGAGATAGCGGCATAATGAAAGGCGGGTATCTCTCTTATCCTGATACTTTCCGCCATGTCCCCGATCTCCCCCAGACTCCGGTACGAAGCGGTAACGGAAAACTTGGGGCGGGGAGAGCTCTCGTCAAGAAAACCCAGAAGCATCTCGACTTCTTTGCTGTCGCGGACCATCTCCGGATGATGAATTACTTTTAAGATCCTCTCTCTCTTTTCTCCCGGCAGCGAACTGATCCACTCGTCAAGTTTGGCGTTTATGTCGTAGTACGGAACAGTTTCTCCCTCAAAAATTTTCAGAGACATCCCCAGTATGAACATCAACTCCAGCCGTATCTGCCGCGCATTTTCCCACCCCGCTTCTTTAAGTATAGGATTAAGAATGGACTGGGCCTGCAAGTTTACCCCGGCGGTGGATTGCCGCATATCCGGGTAGGCCCAGGCCATGCTGTTGAACGCAAAAAGGCACACGACGGTAATAGCTACCGACCTTAACAGATATCTGTGCCTTTTTATAAAATGATGCATTTTTTGTCTTCCCGTTTTTCTATAACGCTTTTCACCAGACAGCCCTGGGTCCGGAAGAGCGCCCCACTCAGTCGTGGTTGAATAAAGCGCTCTTTTGGTTCCGGACCGTTAAAAAAAGCCAGACTTACCTTAAAGTCCGGCAGTCTGGCTGTCTAGAAAAAACCCTTTGCATAAGAAAAATATATTATACTAGACCCACGACTTTGCGCCCCTATGTCGCCACAGGTTTGCCTTTATCCAGTTATAGTTAAATTAGTGTAGCATCTATTTTGCGTTAAGTCAATTCAAAGCCAGATAAGTATTTCATTCTTAACTATCTTTCATTGTTACGCTTTGGAGGTGACTGATGTTTCAAGTTTTAAGTAAAAAATAAACAGTAGTAGCAGCAGTCTTTACAGAATTTTTTACAAACTGTATGTAAATCATTTCAAAGCAAAAACTTATGACTTAAATGTGGGTATTTGTGGGGAAACACCCGTATTTAATTTGCAACGTATTATAGATAAAAGTGTTGGATATAGCGTCTGCGGGTCTCTCCTGCGGGTCTCTTTGATTTGTGTGATGTAGAATTTGTGGGACACGATAGGACCTTAACTCCGCCCGAGTCCGACCCCGGCGATCGCGATTGTATTTGCGAGGAGAGATTTTGCGGAAAAGAGGTGTAGAGTTTGTGGAGCGAGCGATGGGAATCGAACCCACGTAGGAAGCTTGGAAGGCTTCTGCACTACCATTGTGCTACGCTCGCTCTATGAAAAGACTTTCACTTGAGAGATAATATACTTTTTCTCCCGCATTGTCAAGGCCGACACAGTCGCCTTAGCGGTACGCAGGGTACAACTGAACATCTTCCAGGTCACGGTCGTACTTCTCATCCGCGTCTTCTTCCCGGATGATCTTACCCTTCTCGTCCCTTATGACGGGCTTCTTGCGCACAGCCGGCATATAGTCATCTCTCACCAGGGGTCTGTCAACTTCCCTTGTCGCCCTTTCGAGATCGGCCCTGTCAATCGTTTCCGCGAATACATAAGACGCCAAAAACACCATAAGAAAAGCTATTATTAAATTCCAACATTTTTTCATAATACCTTGTCTTCCCCCGTGTCCTGGATTTTGAACTGTTTTTCCCGGAGACATTTAGCAGCGAGGATCTCGCTGATCGCTTCATCACTTGCTTTTGACGCTTTATGGGAAGAAAGCATGACCTTGTGCCACTGACCGTCCTGCTGATATTCTACCTGAATATAATCCCTCTCGTCCACAGCGCCCACGATATTGCTGAAAACTTTACGCCCGAGCCCTGCTGCCGCATCCCGCTTCAAAACACGGCCAACAGAGCTTATGGGAATAGTAAAATGGTCGTGCGCGGTCTCCGGCTCCCTGAAAACAAGCTCTCCCTCTTCAATCTTGAAAACACCTCGGGCAGACCTGAGTTCTTCATGTCTCGGATGCCCCCTTTCATACTTCTGTGTTTTAACGGTTGAATAGAAAATGCTAAGATCGAACATCAGATATACCAAAAAGACCACTACCGCCGCAAAAACAAGATAAAGCGCTATCGCCCCGACGTCTAAATGCATCCCATATCATCCTCCCAGAGCAAAGACATAAACATGATATATCTTCCTTCTATCGCAGATAGGTATATTCCAGCCTTTCGGCCTCCTGCGCGGCATAGAACCTGGTTTCCGCGATCTTGGCGTTAAGATACGGGTCTTCCCTGTACACCCGTTTGAAATATATGAAATAATTCGTAAGCCTGGAGAACATCCGGTTCATGCGTTCGTGCAATTCACGCGCTTCCGGAGGCACCGGATCGCTCTCGCTGTTATAGGCATGTTTAAGGACCATGACCTTCTTGATGGCCGCGTCAGGATCAATGTACCCGTGACTGAACCTTTCGGATAGATCGCTGAGATGTTCCATAACCTCTTTGTAAAGGTACAGTTGGTCGGCTATCCTCTCTTTCAGCAGTAGCACATCATCCACAGACTGCCCGAGCGAAACGTTCGCGGGAGAAGACCTCTGTGCCTGACAACATGCCGCCGGAATAAATATAGCAAAGATCATAAAACATGTCACAATTGTTTTTTTTAGAGGATGATACCTCTTTTGCAAGCCTATTCGGGCGAGAAAAAAATTGATGGGTGGCAGAAAATCGAATTGAGAGATGCGTTCTTCCATATACAGTTAGTATATCTCAGAAACGCCTTGTCGTAAAGGATACTATCGCGGCATACGATCGTGGTGGGGAGGGAAGGATTCGAACCTTCGAAGGCATAAGCCGACAGATTTACAGTCTGTTGCGTTTGGCCGCTTCGCTACCTCCCCGCGCTATTTGCCACTTTTTGATCACAAAGAACAAAGATCCTATCTGAAAACTGGAGCCGGCGGAGGGATTTGAACCCCCGACAGGCTGATTACAAATCAGCTACTCTACCAACTGAGTTACGCCGGCTTCTGATACTTCTCCCGGACGACCACTAAAAGATATACCAAAGGAACTTACATGTCAAGTTTATTTGACGCCGAACCAAAGCAATATGTATCAAATACCAGACTTAGCGAAGGCCTCTGGAAGACACTCAATTATATCCGAAGCTATCATGCTGAAGGCGCCTTTTTTCTGACAGGCTATGTCACCCGCCAAGCCATGAAGATATACCGCGGATACCGATGCGCTATAAGGCTCCAACCCCTGGCCAATAAAAGAAGCTATAATTCCCGTCAGAACGTCACCCGAGCCACCGGTGGCCATACCGGAATTGCCGGTATTATTCACAAAAGACCTTCCGGAAGCTTCGGCTATCACTGTCTTGTGCCCCTTAAGACATACGACACACCCTGTATCAGAGGCGAGCTCCTTTGCCATCTCAAGGCGCTGCTCCCCGATAAGCTCCGCGTCTTTTTTCATCATCCGCGCCATCTCACCCACATGAGGTGTAAGGACCGTCGCCGCCTTCCTCTTTTTCAATATAGCCATTTTGCCGGCGATAGCGTTCAACCCGTCAGCGTCAAGAACTAAAGGAGCGGTTATCTTCTTGAGCATATCACTGACCAGCTTTTTCACCTCTCCTGAAGCCCCCAGTCCCGGCCCCGCGGCCACAACATCGCATTCTCCTGAAAAAGAAAGGATCCCCTTGAGAGATGCGGTCCCGAAGGCGGTGCCATCCTTGTTCCCGGGAAGAGGAAGGGTCATAGCCTCGGTAAGCTTGATCTCCATTATCGTGTTAAGGGCATGCGGCACGGCGCATTTAACAAGGCCACTGCCCGCTCTCAACGCCCCCATACAACAAAGACAAGCAGCGCCCGTCATACCTCTGGAACCAGCCACCACAAGCACCCGCCCGTAATCACCTTTGTGAGAATCTTCCTTTCTTGGGGATATCTTCCCGATATGTTCATGTACCATCTTTCACCACCATAGCGTTCGATGTCGCCAGATCATCCGTATGGGAGATACTGACGAGCACACGTGTTAACCCGAATTCATCCATTATAGTCCTGGCATGCCCGTGAAGAAGAGCATATGGTTTTCCGTCACCGGAATTAAGTATCTCTATGTCAGGCCAGTTGAGCCCTATCCTGGCACCTTCCGGCAGCGCCTTTTTAACCGCTTCCTTGGCGGCGAACTTGCCCGCCATGTGCGCATAAGACGACTTTTTGCTCTCCGCATACTCTATTTCCCTCTCGGTGAATATCCTTTTCAGAAAACCCTTTCCCCTCTGGATCACGGCTTTACGAAATCTTTTTATATCTACAATGTCTATGCCTATCCCTACCGCACTCATAAGACCAATTCCTTCATCTCCCGCACGGCTCGGGATATCCCGGCAAAAACCGCTCTTGATATTATAGAATGTCCTATGTTGAGCTCGTATAGGCCGGGGATCCTGGCCACGTTTATTACGTTCTCGTATGTCAGACCATGGCCGGCTGCCACAATAAGCCCCTTATCCATGGCAAGCACCGTAAGACCCGCTATCTTTCTTATCTCAGTATCAGTCTCTCCGGCTTTGCTGAACTCTTCCGCGTAACGCCCGGTATGGAACTCCACCATTTCCGCGCCCACGGCCAGAGAAGATTCGACCTGTTCAGGCTCGGGGTCTATAAAAAGGCTTACCTTTATGCCTTCGTTTTTCAGCATATCTACGACCCCGGCTATGGCATTTATCCTAGACGCTACGTCCAGCCCTCCTTCGGTCGTTATCTCCTGCCGGTTTTCCGGAACTATCGTGGCCTGGTCGGGTCTCAGCCTGCAGGCTATTTCCACTATCTCCGGATCCAGGGACATCTCCAAATTAAAATTACCGCGGACAACCTCCCTCAACTTGAAAACGTCGGTGTCCTGTATATGGCGTCTGTCCTTGCGAAGATGACAGACTATGCCGTCGCACCCGGCCTTTTCACTCTCTATGGCCGCCTCTACCGGGTCTGGTTCGAATGTCTTACGGGCTTCCCTTACTGTCGCCACATGGTCTATATTAACACCCAGCTTCATTTCCTTATTTCTCCTCGGGGTATCACTTTCCGGAAAAATCCGCCACCACTGCCTCTATGGGGACATAAACATCCACTACCTTGTCTTCTAATCTCAGGTATTTGACGTCGGAAGCGATACCCAGCTTGAATTGCCTGCTCCGAGTATACTCGCTCAGGTCGATGGTCTCGGTCCTCAGCTCATCGACCTGGCTGAGCACCGCTTTGGGCCCAAAAACAGCTATAATGGACGGGTCTACCTTGACATCGTCCAGAATGGCCCTGTAACCGCTGGGTGGCCTCCCGTAAAACACAGCTCTTACCGGGACTTTCTTGACCTCGAACTCATACTTCTCGAAGACGTCCATAGACTGATCCCTCCTGAGAAGTAAATGATCACTGTTCATAAGATCAAAAACATAGAACCAGGTAGCCACCGCGAAAGCCAACGCGATCATCTTTGCCAGCAGATTATTAAGTATTATTTTTTTTATGTTCATGTCTGTGCCGCTTTGCGCTTGGACATCAGCCTTTTCAATACCGCGGGAATAGATCTTTTTCTTTCATTCGGCATATAAGCTCTTTCGAGTATCCCTATTACATTCCTGGAATCAATATCCGTGGTTATCCTGCCGCCGTAAGCTATTGATATAGCGCCTGTTTCCTCGCTGACAACTACGACAACGGCATCGGTCTCTTCGGAAAGCCCGAGAGCCGCCCGGTGCCGGGTACCCATGGTCTTGGGAACGCTTGGGTTCTGCGTAAGAGGAAAAAGACAGGCGGCCGCTTCTATTCTCTGCTGAGATATTATCACTCCGCCGTCATGCAGCGGCGTGTTGTTGGCGAAAATAGTATTCATAAGCTCGCTTGTCACCCTGGCATCCATACCAACACCGCTTTCCACATAACGCCTGAGGCCTATCTCTCTTTCTATCGCCATAAGGGCTCCAACCCTCTTCTTGGAAAGTACCACACAGGCTTTGGCTATCTCCTCGAGCGTTTCCCGTTCCTCCGTAAAAACCCCAAAACGACCGATTTTGGCCAGTCCCCGCCTGATCTCCGGCTGAAATATGATAAGAAAAGCCACTACCGATATCGCCAGCAGCCTGGTAAGCATCCAGTTTATGACCACAAGATTGAGTCCACGGGTAAGAAGCACCACCAGCGATATTATGATTATGCCCTTAAGCACCTGCTCGGCCGCTGTCCCCTTAAGAAGCAGGTACGCCAGATAATATACCCCCCAAAGAATAAATATCTCCAGAAATACTTCCCACCCCAAAAAAAGCCCCGTCATATTACACCCGCTATGGCCTCTGTAACCTTGATCACGTCAATTGTGTTCCGCACGTCATGCGCACGTACAAAATCGGCTCCGTTCATGATAGCGGCGCTCACCGATGCCGCTGTACCGAAATCTCTTTCCTCCACGCTCCTCGCGGTAAGCTCTCCTATAAAACTCTTGCGTGAGGTCCCCACAAGAACTGGTTTGCCCAGCTCCTTGAAACGCCTGAGCCCGCGGAGAATGGCAAGGTTGTGGTCCAGAGTCTTGCCGAACCCTATGCCCGGATCTATTATTATCTTTTCAGGATCTATCCCGGCGTTCTCGGCTCGGACAATAGCCGCGGAAAGATAAGCCATTATCTCGCCGACAACGTCCTTGTAATCAGGGGCTAACTGCATCGTTCCGGGTTCACCTTTCATATGCATAAGCACTACTCCAGCGCCGGCGCGCGCTATGACACCTGACATACCCTCATCTCCGTTAAGCGCCGTTATGTCGTTAATTATATCGGCACCCTCCATAAGAACCTGCCTGGCGACCTCACCTTTACGGGTATCTATAGAAACCGGTATGTCGGATTTCTTTCTTATGGCTTTGATCACCGGCAAAACCCTTTTTAGTTCTTCCTCAAGCCCTATACTCTCGGCCCCGGGCCTCGATGACTCCCCACCTATATCTATTACGTCGGCCCCTTCTTCCTTCATTTCAATAGCTCTTTCCAGCGCCCGTTCAGGGTCTGTGTACATACCCCCGTCCGAGAAGGAATCCGGCGTAACATTGAGCACACCCACTAGACGAGTGCGCCGGCAGGCGGAAATATCACCAGACTTCAATATCGAGTCATTCACCCGTAGCTTCATCTTTGTCTTCTCCGGCCCCCTCAAATCCAAGGAGCTCCGAAACCTCGTTCTCGTAAAGAGTTTCTTTTTCTATAAGCTTTTTGGCGAGAATATCAAGTTTATCTTTGTTGGAGCTGAGTTTTTGCATGGCCGTATCATAACAGGTATCAACTATGTTCTTGACCTCTTCGTCTATTATCCTTGCTGTTTCTTCGCTGTAATTTCTCTCTTCGGCGATATCCCTTCCGAGAAATATCTGATCGTGCCTCCTGCCGAAAGTCAGATGTCCCAATTTGTCGCTCATACCGAATTGTGTAACCATATCCCTGGCCAGCGTAGTAGCCCTCTTTATATCGTCTCGGGCCCCATTAGATATTTCGTTCAAAGCCAGCTCTTCGCTCGCCCGCCCCCCCAGAAGACCGGTTATTATCCCCAGAAGTTTTGTCTTGGTGTGAAAATCATGGTCTTTTTTGGGAAGCTGGATCGTATATCCTCCGGCCATACCTCTTGATATTATCGTAACCTTATGCAGTTGGTCTGCTCCTTCTATGAGATATGACATCAGAGCGTGGCCTGATTCGTGATAAGCGGCTATTTTTTTGTCCTCATCGCTTTTCTTCTTCGAGCGCCGTTCTGGACCGGCGATAACTCTTTCCATCGCCTCCTGAAGCTCGTCTCTACTCACAGCCTGCTTGTTCCTTCTGGCGCCAAGAAGAGCGGCCTCATTTATAAGATTAGCGAGATCAGCTCCCGAGAAACCCGTGGTCTGCTTGGCTATCTTTTCCAGATTCACGTTCTTCTCCATCTTGACCTCTTTACTATGGACTTTGAGGATAGCCTCCCGTCCGTGTATGTCGGGAAGCCCGACTACTACCTGCCTGTCAAACCTTCCTGGCCTCAAAAGCGCCGGGTCAAGCACATCGGGGCGGTTCGTGGCCGCTATAAGTATAACGCCCGTACCGGTGTCGAATCCGTCCATCTCGGACAGAAGAGCGTTGAGTGTCTGCTCTCTTTCATCATGGCCTCCGCCAATGCCGGAAAACCTCTGCCGCCCTACAGCATCGATCTCATCTATGAATATAATACAGCCCTTCTGGCTGAGCTTTACCGTTTTCTTAGCCTGGTCGAAAAGGTCCCTTACCCTGGACGCGCCCACACCCACGAACATTTCCACAAAATCAGACCCCGACAAACTAAAAAAAGGAACATCCGCCTCGCCTGCCACGGCTTTCGCCAGAAGTGTTTTCCCCGTCCCCGGAGACCCCATCAAAAGAACTCCTTTGGGCATCTTGCCGCCGAGCCGCTGGAATTTTTTAGGGTCTTTCAGGAACTCTATTACCTCTTTGAGCTCCTCTTTGGCTTCTTCTATGCCAGCCACGTCATTAAAAGTCACTTTATTCTTGTCTTTGCTGGCAAGCCTCGCTCGGGATTTCCCGAAAGCCATCATCCTGCCTCCTCCGGATGAAGCGCCTCTGTAAATAAAGAACCAGAGAAAAAAGATAAAAAGCAGCATCGGGCCCAGAGAGTAAAAAAGGTTGGAAAGCAAAGTCTGCGCGGGTCTTATGTCAAAATCAGGAATATTGTCGCGCATAAGGGAGAGCGTCTTTTCGTCGCTGTCCGGGACGATCACGGAAAAAGACCGGCCGTCCGAGAACTTTCCGGTTACCCTGTCCTGGACCTTTACGGCGGATATTATCGGCCCCGACGGGGTGTTGACCGTCAGCATTTCGTAAAATTCCTTGTATGTCATGTCATGGGAAGTCTTTTCGAAAGAGACAAAGACCCACTGAAAAAGCGAAAACAGGGCCACTATGATTATTATCCATAGTATCAGATTATTATCGTTCTTGGGGGGCTTACCCGGAGCGCCGGGCTTACGTTTGTAATTACCGTGAAACTTTTTTTTCTGGTCCACCATCAAATGTGTCCTTATCCCGATACGGGTTATACGTGCTTTATCTATAAGTGTTTATCCGATGCTATTGTAGCATACGGTGTAAAGACGGTCAACCTGACCTTTTCGACGATAATCCAATATATTCCGTCATGCTTTCGGTCTTGTCTCTCAATAACACAGAGGGGGAAGGAGCGGTATGCCCTCGAGGGGACGGACGATTTCCCCTGCGAGACTGTGTCGCAATTATCGTAATCTCTAAACCTAATCTTCCGACGGTATGATATACTATTCTTGTCAGAAAAAACAGGAGGCA
>CAYVIW010000042.1:0-20363 GCA_964451815.1 uncultured Planctomycetia bacterium
GTGAAGGTAGATTCGGTTGTCAAAAAGCGCTCAGCGAACTATTGCGACACAGTCTCTGCGAGGAAATCGTCCTCAACGTTCCGCTCGCAACCCGCCCTCTCCTGGATACCGCCGGGCGGGACCATGCTTGCTCGCTTCACGGTGCCCCGCCTGAGGCGACCGAAGGGGCGGGCTTGAGCACACCATGCGATAAGATGGCGAGGGCGGAGCAATAATATTCGCCTTTTTATCCTTATTTTCGGGATAAGTGGTGAATTATGCAGAAAGAGACCAAAATATGTCACATTACGCAGATCCGAAGGCTATTGACAAAGAACCTGCCCTTTAGTATGATATCTTTCAACCAGTCAGGGATATAATGATCACGACTATAATAGAACGGAGGGTCTGATGGGAATGTGGGTCGGGATAGGCCGTAAAGCCAGGCGGAGTTATGGATTTGACGAGGTAGCTCTGGTGCCGGGAGAACTTACCATAAATCCAAATGATGTAGATACTTCCTGTGAAATAGGAGGGGTTAAATTTCAGGCTCCCATAATGGCTTCTTCCATGGATGGCGTAGTGGATGTGGATTTTGCCATAGCTATGGGAAAGCTCGGGGGAATAGCTGTTCTGCACCTCGAAGGCATAGCCACGAGGTATGAAGATCCTAAAGAGGCCGTGGATAGAATAATTAATTGCGATGTGAGAGAGACCACAAAAGCAATACAGGAAGTATATTCCCGCCCGATCAAAAAAGAACTTATCGAGAAAAGGATAAAAGAGATAAAGAAAGCCAAGGTGCCGGCCATCGTAAGCTGTAATCCGCAGGTGGCGGGTAAATTCGGGCCTATCGCGCGCGACGCGGGGTGCGACATATTTATCATACAGTCAACGGTCATAAGCGTGAAACATGAATCAAGCGAATACAAACCGCTTGATCTTAAAAAGTTCTGTGACAAGATGAAAATACCGGTGCTTCTGGGCAATTGTGTTGATTACAATGTAGCTCTGGCGCTTATGGATACGGGCTGCCAGGGGCTTTTTGTGGGTATAGGTCCGGGGACGGCCTGTACTTCTCGCGGCGTTCTGGGAATAGGAGTGCCGCAGATAACTGCCACATGCGACTGCGCCGCTGCCAGAGATTTCTATTACAAAAAGACGGGAAGGTATGTGCCGATAATAACTGACGGCGGCATGGCTACCGGAGGGGATATATGCAAAGCCTTCGCGGCTGGAGCTGACTCGGTAATGCTGGGGAACGCTTTCGCCAGGGCCAAAGAAGCGCCAGGCAAGGGCTATCACTGGGGAATGGCTATGCCTCACCCCTCTCTTCCGAGAGGCACGCGCATACAGGTAGGGACCACCGGCACGCTGGAGGAGATACTTTACGGTCCCGCGGGGCTTGATGACGGGACCCAGAATCTTGTGGGAGCCCTGGCGACAAGCATGGGTAACCTCGGCGCGCGCAATATACGTGAAATGCAACAGGTAAATATGGTAATAGCTCCTTCTATCCAGACCGAGGGCAAAGTGTATCAGACAGCCCAACGGGTAGGGATGAAAAAATAGTCCATAGATAATAGCCGTTAGCCGCAGCCTGCGTCGCGCGGCCAATACCTCTATACCGGCCGGCCAGATCCCCGGTCCGGCGGTCAATATCATGACAGAACACAGATCCGATTTCGTGCATTTGCACGTTCACACTCAATTCAGCCTACTGGACGGCGCGTGCCGCCTGGACGAGCTTATAAAGCTTGCCGGCCAATACGGCATGACCTCATGCGCTATTACCGACCACGGCAATATGTTCGGGGCCATAGATTTCTATGAGCAGGCCGTAGGCGCGGGGATAAAGCCTGTGATCGGGTGCGAGGTTTACGTTGCTCCTGAAAGCAGGTTCGACAAGACCAGCCACGGCATAAAAGGCGCGGGGTATCATCTAGTCCTTCTGGCCAAGAACAATACCGGGTACAAGAACCTTATGGAGATAGTCTCAACGGGATATCTCGAGGGGTTCTATTATAAACCCAGGGTAGACAAGGAAGTACTTTCGAGGTGCGGTAAAGGGCTGATAGCGCTTTCGGCCTGTCTTAAGGGAGAGGTGGCCCATTTTCTGGTCTCTGACCAGTGGGACCAGGCAAAGAAGACCGCACTGGAATATGCCGAAATATTCGGTGAGGATAACTTCTATCTTGAGATCCAGGATAATCAACTGGATGAGCAGAACAAGGTCAACCAGGCTCTCATAAGGCTTTCGGCCGATACAGGCCTCCCACTTGTGGCCACGAGCGACGTACATTATCTGAATAAGAACGACGCCAGGGCTCACGATGCTCTTCTTTGTATACAAACCCAGACCACCGTTGATGATCCCAACAGGATGCGTTTTCAGACAGACCAGCTTTATTTCAAGTCTCCCGCCGAAATGAGGGAAAGGTTCGCCGAAGTCCCCGAAGCGCTTAAGAATACTGTCCGAATAGCTGAAAGGTGCAATGTGGAGATAGATTTCAGCCAGCTGCATCTTCCGGCTTTCGATCCTCCGGAGGGGGAAAACAATATATCTTATCTGGAAAAACTCGTGGACGAAGGGATAAGGGACCGGTACGGAGCGGCCACAGACGAAATAAAAAAACGCAAACAGCACGAACTGCGGATAATAGAGAAGTCCGGTTATGTCAGCTATTTTCTTATAGTGTGGGATTTTATCCGCCACGCGAAGTCCAGAGGAATACCGGTGGGCCCTGGAAGAGGATCGGCCGCGGGGAGTATAGTCAGTTACGCTCTGGGAATAACCGATCTTGATCCACTTAAGTACGGGTTGATATTTGAGCGGTTCCTGAACCCGGAGAGAGTATCGATGCCCGATATCGATATAGACTTCTGTTTTGAAAGAAGAAGCGAGGTCATAGATTATGTAATAGAAAAGTATTCCAAGGGCAATGTGGCCCAGATAATAACGTTCGGCACCATGATGGCCAAAGGAGTGCTCCGCGATGTAGGCCGTGTGATGAGCGTGCCTTACGCGGAAGTCGACCGGATAGCTAAGCTGGTGCCTAATGATCCCGGCATAACTCTTGAAAGGGCTATGGAGATAGAGCCTGAGCTGCGGATGAAGTATGAGGATGATCCTGTTATACGCCAGGTGATAGATATATCAATGAGACTGCAGGGCCTTAACAGGCACGCTTCTACACACGCTGCCGGTGTAGTGATATCGGACAAACCTCTGATGAAGAGAATACCTCTCTTTAAAACGGCGGATGACCAGATCTCCACGGGTTTCTCCATGCGGTCCCTGGAAAAGATAGGGATGCTGAAAATGGATTTCTTGGGTCTTAAGACTTTGACGGTCATTGACCAGACTGTCAAGATCGCCAAACGCACAAAAGGCGCCGAGATCGATATTGAAAAACTCCCGCTCGATGACAGGAAGACGTTTGAGCTTCTGGGAAGAGCGGAAACGGCCGGTGTTTTCCAGCTTGAGTCAAGCGGGATGCGAGATCTTTTGCGCAAACTGAGGCCGGAAAAGTTCGAGGAGCTGATAGCCATACTGGCGCTTTACCGTCCGGGCCCTATGGGAAGCGGGATGCTGGACGAGTTCATAAAAAGGAAACAGGGCCATATAAAGGCGAAATATGATCATCCTCTGCTTGAGCCCATACTGAAGGATACCTACGGTATAATCGTTTTTCAGGAACAGGTCATGAGAATAGTTTCGGAGCTCGGAGGGTTCAGCCTTGCTGAGGCCGACAATGTAAGAAAGATAATGGGCAAAAAGATAAAGGACCCGGCGAAACTTGACTCGACCAAGAAGAAATTCCTGAAAGGCGCCCTTAAAAAGAACGTCGACCAGGCCATTGCCGGCAGGGTATGGGACCTTATAGCCCACTTCGCGGGATACGGTTTCAATAAGTCACATTCCGCCGCTTACGCCATGATAAGTTACAGGACGGCGTACATAAAGGCGAATTTTCCCGTGGAGTTCATGACGGCTCTTCTCACAAGTGAAAAGAATAACAGCGACAAGATCTCTGACTATATAAACGAGGCCATCCGCATGGGTATCGATATACTTCCCCCGGATGTCAATGAGAGCTACAGGGACTTTACGGTCGTCGGCAAAGACATCAGGTTCGGGCTGTCCGCTGTTAAGAACGTGGGAGAAGGCTCGGCCGACTCTATCATAACAACACGGAAAGAACAGGGCAAATATGAGTCTATCTTTGATTTCGCCATGAAGATCGATCCCCGCTCCGCGAACCGCAAGGTAATGGAAAGCATCATAAAATGCGGGGCTTTTGATTCTACGGGCATAAAGAGGTCCCAGTCTATGGCAGTGCTGGACAAGGTGCTCGATATGTCCCAGAAGGCCTCCCGGGACAGGAATCTCGGACAGATGTCCTTCTTTGACGATAGTTCAGTGGATGAAAGCTTCCAGGATACTTTTCAGGAGGTGCCGGATATACCAGAATGGGCGGAACACGAGCTTCTGGCCAACGAAAAGGAGATGCTGGGGTTCTATATAACAAAGCATCCTCTTGCCAGATATGAAAGGCTTCTCAACGCTTATTCCACCTGTACTATACAGGAACTGGCTTCTATGGCGGATGGCCAGGAAGTGCTCATGGGGGGTATAATAAACAAGGTCAAGACAACGGTCACTAGAAAAAAGGGCGAAAAGATGGCCATATTCACCCTGGAAGACCTGTCGAATTTTGTCGAGGTCCTCGCTTTTCCAAAGGCATACGCCAGGTTCCCGGACCTTATCAGGGAAGATAAGCTGGTATATGTTTTCGGGAGACTGAACCGCAGGGAGGAAGAACCCAAGATAGTGGTCGAGGATATGGTGCTGCTGGAAAAGGTCAAGGAAAAATATACTAAATCCGTTCTTATAAAATTATCCACAACCGCCCTTGAAGAGACCATGATGAGACGGATAAAGTTCTGCATACAGAAGTTTTCCGGTAAGGTGCCGGTTTTCATAGATTTCATGTCTTCAGAAGGACGCAAAATAAGGCTTTCCGTAGACAAAGACCTTTTTGTGAACCCCACGGACGAGCTTCTGGCGGCCGTAGAGGGCATAGTGGGGTCGGGCAACGTCAAGTTCCTTACAAGGTAAAGCCCGGACACTTTCAGATGAGGTTCTCAACATCAGAGGGTTTGGTGTTGACATGAACTGTAACCGATGATAACATAACGACTTAAGTTTAAACTAAAAGCCAGGGTAAAGTTTTGCCAATAAAAAAAGGAGGGTGGTATCGATGACTAAGAAAGATATCATAATGAAGATCTCTGAGGAAACCGGGTTCAAACAGGTGGACGTTAAAGAGGTTGTCCAGCGCACGTTCGACATTATAGTGGACAGTCTCAGCGCCGGCAGGAAAGTGGAGCTCAGGAACTTCGGGATCTTTAAGGTAAAGACCCGTAAGGGCAGAATGGGAAGGAACCCCAGGACCGGTGACGGAGTGACCATTCCGGATAAGAAGGTAGTGTCCTTCAAACCCGGTATGAAAATGAAGGTGGATGTCGAAGATAGCGGCGCGGAAGGCCGCTAGAAGAGGGACACGCGGTGGGCGAATTAAAATACAGAGCGCTTAGGGGGATGCCCGATGTTCTTCCCGATCAGGCTGAAAAAGCCAGGTGGGTAGAGGAAAAGGCTAAAAAGGTATTTGATATCTTCGGATACCGGGAGATACGCACGCCTATTTTGGAAGATACGGAAGTGTTTACCAGGAGTATAGGAGAGGATACGGATATAGTTGAAAAAGAGATGTATTCTTTTCGCGACAGGGGAGGAAAAGATATCTCTCTCAGGCCGGAAGGCACAGCTTCGATCATAAGGGCGTATATCGAGCACGGGTTCTCCAATCTCTCAGATGTGGTCAAACTGTTCTACAGCGGGCCGATGTTCAGAGGCGAAAGGCCTCAGAAAGGCCGGCTCAGACAGTTTTATCAGATCGGGGCCGAGATAATAGGTTCTTCGGAAGCTTACAGCGACGCGGAGCTTATTATAACGCTTAACTCTATCTTCCTCGCACTGGGAGTAAAAGACCACACTATACTGATAAACTCACTCGGTTGTGGCGAAGACCGCTCCGCTTATGAGAAGACGCTGAGGGAATATCTTCTTAAAAAGAAAGACCACCTTTGCGAAGATTGCCTCAGGAGGTCAAAGGTCAATGTACTCAGAGTTCTTGACTGCAAGAAGGCCCAATGCAAAAGCGTATTGAAGGACGCGCCTTCCATAAAGGATATGCTTTGTTCAGGTTGCGCCTCTTCTTACGCCGAGCTGAAAGCGATACTAAAAAAAGAAGACATTCCGCTGAGTGAAAAAAAGGATCTGGTAAGAGGACTTGATTATTATACAGGGGCGATATTTGAGGCGGTGCACCCCTCTCTGGGCGCCCAGGACGCTATTGCCGCGGGGGGCAGATACGATTCTCTCACGGCCCGTATGGGCGGGGCCGATGTTGGCGCCACGGGGTTCGCGATAGGCGTGGAAAGACTTCTTCTGGCTCTGGAAGGCGATAAAGTCCGCCCCGGTCTGCCGGGAGTTTTTGTGGTATGCGCCGGCGACTCAGCGCGACAAGTAGCGTTCGGTCTGGTAAACAGGCTCAGACGATCAGGTATAGCCTGTGAGATGGATCTTTCGGGCAGGTCGTTCAAGGGGCAGATGCGTAAAGCGGGCCGGGAAAAGCGTGAGTATGTTGTCATAGTAGGGGAAGACGAGATAAAGAGAGGGGTCTTTACATTGAAAAATATGGAAAATGGAGAGCAGGTCGCTCTCAAAGAAGAAGCTCTTATAAAAAAACTCAAGGAAGGGGAAAAGGCCTTATGATAAGGACCCACAACTGCGGGGAACTTTCCGGGACCGAGAGGGACAGAGACGTTGTTCTGTGCGGCTGGGTGGCCTCGAGAAGAGATCACGGGGAGATAATCTTTGTGGATCTAAGGGACAGTCATGGAGTGACCCAGGTCGTATTCGACCCTGAAAAGAACAGAGACGCGCATCTCCGGGCGCATGGTCTCAGGAATGAGTACTGTGTAAAGGTAGAGGGGAAAGTATCGCTACGCCCGGAAGGTACTGTAAACCCCAATATCCCCACCGGTGATATTGAAATAGACGTTACGGCTCTGGAGGTGCTTTCAGAGGCGGAGACACTGCCGTTCGAGATAAAGGACGCGACAGCTGTTTCGGAAGAGATCAGGCTGAAGTACAGGTATCTGGACCTCAGGAGACCTTCCATGCGAAAAAAGCTCGAGGTCAGACACCGGACATCCAAGTTCATCGCGGATTTTCTTGATACCGAAGGGTTCCTTTGCGTAGAGACGCCGATGCTTACAAGGTCCACACCCGAAGGTGCCCGGGATTATATCGTTCCTTCGCGCGTCCAGCAGGGATATTTTTACGCGCTTCCACAGTCCCCGCAGCTTTTCAAACAGCTGCTCATGGTTTCCGGGGTCGAGAAATATTTCCAGATAGTCAGGTGTTTCAGGGATGAGGATCTGAGAGCCGACAGACAGCCGGAATTCACTCAGATAGATATGGAGATGTCGTTCGTGGACCAGGAGGATATTCTGGACGTGTGCGAGAGGATGTTCAGCGGTATGTTCGCCGGGATAATGGGACTTGATATAAAAGCCCCGTTCAGGAGGATGACGCATGCCGAAGCCCTGGCGCTTTACGGCAGCGATAAACCTGATACCAGGTTCGATGTTTTACTAAGTGACATCACCGATGATATGGGTCAATGTTCCTTTAAGGTCTTCAAGAACGTTATAGGTTCGAAAGGAAAGATAATGGCCCTGGCCGCGCCCGGGTATGGGTCTTCCTCAAGGAAAGATATAGATGAGCTTACTGAATTCGCCGCCGGATACGGAGCCAAAGGCCTGGCGTATTTCAAGGTCGACCAGAGCGGGCTTTCGTCGCAGATAGCCAAGTTCTTTTCCGACGATGAGCTCAAGCTTATAAAAGAAAAGACCGGAGCCCGCCCCGGTGACATGATATTCATGGTCGCGGATTCAGTAGATATCGCATGTGAAGCTCTCGGGGCGCTGAGACTGAAGATAGGACGGGATAAAGGCCTTATAGATAAGAGCCGTTATGACTTTTTGTGGATAGTGGATTTTCCTCTTTTCAGGTTCAACTCGGATGAAAAAAGATGGGTGTCTGAACATCATCCTTTTACGTCTTTCAGGGAAGAAGATATGGAGCTTTTGGAAAAGGGAGAACTTGGCGGTATAAGGGCCAGATCTTACGATCTTGTCCTTAACGGGAGCGAGATCGGGTCAGGCAGTATAAGAATACACCGGCGCGATGTACAGCGGAAGATATTCTCGGCGCTGGGGCTTACCCCGGAAGAGGCGGAGGCGAAATTCGGCTTTTTGCTGGAAGCCTTCAGTTACGGGCCGCCTCCCCATGGGGGGATAGCCTTCGGTCTGGACAGGATGCTGACGCTTTTTACAGGGGACAGTTCTATACGGGAAGTGATCCCGTTCCCCAAGACCCAGAAGGGGACATGTCCCCTGACGGGGGCGCCGTCCGAGGTTTCCCCGGAGCAGTTGAGAGACCTGGGGCTAAGGGTCAAAAAAATAAAAGAATAGTTTTTCAGGGTAGAGCGCGCGCCTTATAGAGGGTGCCGGGTATACCAAAAAGGGAGGGGTCATGAAAAGAAGAACAGGACTTTTTGCGTTGATCGTTCTTTTTGCGGGATTTTTCGCCGTGGAGAGTGCCGGGGGTATCGAGGTCTATACTTTCAGGAAAGAGAGAGTAGACCAGAAGATCGAGGGGAACAGAGGGTACTTAATGGGGAAGCCCAAAACAGAAACTGAGAGTGTATCCGGGAAGAGGACCCTGATAGGTGTGGATATAGAGCTTCCGCCGCTGGGTCTTCTGCCGGAAGAAGAAGTGCCCGAGACTATTCCGACAGAGGAGAAAGATGTCACTCCTTCTCATTCCGGTCCGACTACCGTGGTGGGGACACCAAAGCCCGAGACGGTCATAAAAGAGACGTTCAGGGAAGATGAGTGGATAAAGTAGAAGAGTGCTTCACTCGGAGAAGAACCGGATGCCGGAGATCAATATAAAGATAAACAATGATGCCGAAGCCAGAACATTTTTCGGTAAGCACGACGAGAACCTCAAAATGATAGAGGAAGCGCTCGGCGTAGGGACGTCTTTCAAGGACGGATCGCTGAAGGTGATCTCCCCGGATGACGCGGCCGTATCCAACGCCCAAAAAGTAATAACTGAGTTTCTGGTAATAATAAGAAAGGGCGGGCATTTGTCTGCCCGGGATATAGAGTACGCTCTCAAACACGCGTCACTTGCGGTGCGATTCGACGACATATTTCTTGATAGAATAGACGTGAGCTCGAAAAGAGCTTATATAACCCCCAGGAGCGCGGGACAGAAACAATATATAGACGCTATAAGAAAGAACGATATAGTGTTCGGTATCGGCCCGGCGGGTACCGGTAAGACATATCTGGCTATGGCCATGGCTGTTAACGCTCTCAGGAAGAACCTGGTCTCCAGGATAATACTTACGCGTCCGGCGGTTGAGGCCGGAGAAAGCCTGGGTTACCTGCCCGGGGACCTGTGCGAGAAGGTCAATCCCTATCTAAGGCCTCTTTATGACGCGCTTTACGATATGGTGGAACCGCACATGATAAAGGATTATCTTGACAGGGGGGTAATAGAAGTCGCGCCTTTGGCCTATATGAGGGGCAGGACACTTAATGACTCTTTCATAATAATGGACGAGGCGCAGAATTCCACCCCGGAGCAGATGAAGATGTTCCTTACCAGACTGGGTTTCGACTCTAAGACCGTGATAACCGGAGATGTCACGCAGAGCGACCTTCCAAGGGGAAGGGAGTCGGGTCTTCTTAACGCCAGGAGCCTGCTCGGACGCATCAGCGGAATAAAGTTCATCATGCTCAAAGGTGAGGACGTTGTGAGGCATGAACTGGTCCAGAAGATAATAGAGGTCTATAAACGCGAGAGCGAAAAAGAAAATGAATAAGGAACGGAAGAAAAAAAACGGCCTGACAGGTTCAGCCCGGTCCAACAAAACATACGGACAGCTTGTGTCTTTCGCTACAAAGAAAGAGACCCTGTCGGTGGCGATGATACTTCTTTTTGTGGCCGCCACTCTTTTCAGCATGTTCATAAATCCCCAACTTTACCGCGCCGGGGTGCATGAAGGGGACGTCGCCCTCAAGGATATTTACGCCCCCTACGATTTTGTTTATACCTGGGGAGTGGATGAGGAAAAGACCGGGGAAATAAGGCAAAAAGCCCGGGAGGGCTCGCCGTATGTTTTTCTGCGGGACGCGGAAGTGGAGAAAAAGGTCAAGAGCAGACTGAACAGGTTCTTTGAAATGACAGCGGAAGAACAGAAGAAGGAAGTCCCTGTCAGAGATAAGATCGCGGAACTCAAGGATAGCATAGGAGAGGCTTTTCCCGACAGGGAGATAAGGGCCATTCTGGAATATCCTGACGTCAATGTTCTCAGAAAAGTATCCATGGATACCGTAAAGAATGTTTTTCTCGCCGGATACGCGAAAAAAGAGGATGTCGAGAGCCTGAAAAAAAGCGGAGCCGAGACAGTGGTAATAGTGGGTAGTGAGACCGGGAACGAGATCACTCGTTCGGCCAGCGATATCCTTACCCCCGACAGCGTAAAGGACGCCATATCCAGTAATGTCGCAAAGGCCCTGAATGGCGATCGCAGGACACAAGAAGCGTTAACGACACTTCTTGCGGGGTATTTGACAGCCAACATAAGGGCTGATGAGACGGATACACGAGCCAGGATGGAAAGCCTCGTCGCGGACGTAAAACCGGTTTACCGCGAATGGGAAGTCAAAAAGAACGAGATAATAATAAGCAGGGGGCAGAGAGTGACCGCGCGTAATGTCGCCCAGCTCTCGCGCATAAGACGCGTTTTCAAGCCAGGGACAACCCCAAAATTCTTTTCGGGGGCGGTGCTTCTTTTCGGGCTTCTGGGGCTCCTTGCGGCGATCTATTTCACGCTGATGGGACGTAAGGACCTTATCAGGGACAACAAAAGTATCTCTATAACTGTACTCAATATGTTCATTCTCATCGTTATAACGGATATGATCATGAGATCCCCCCAGCCTAGTTATTTTATACCTCTGGCCGGTATGGGCATGACGATAACCCTGCTCGTCGGGTTCAATGTCGCTTTCCTGAGCGTGGTGGTCATGAGCCTTTTAGTATCGCTCATTGCGGGCGGCAAAATAGAGACAATGCTGGTGATGCTCATAGGCAGCTCGGTGGGCATGTACGCGGTCAAGGACTGCCGGAGGCGGGCAAATATATTGTGGGCGGGTCTCTTGGTCGGGCTCGCTAATTTCGCGGCCATAGCGTGTGTGGGTCTTATAAACAATCTTGAGATAGATTATTTTATCAAGGACGGTTTGTGGGGTATAGGCAGCGGGGTATTCTCCGCTTTTCTGGTAATGGGCCTGCTGCCGGTATTCGAGTATTTGTTCAAGGTGCCGACGAACATAAGTCTTCTGGAGCTTTCAGACCTGAACCACCCTCTGCTTAAAAAACTCGCGGTGGAAGCTCCCGGCACTTATCATCACAGTATACTGGTAGGTAATCTTGCTGAAGGGGCGTGTGACGCCATAGGGGCTAACAGCCTCCTGGCCAGGGTGGGAGCTTATTATCACGACATAGGAAAAATACCCAAAGCCGAATATTTCAGCGAGAACGAGATGATGGCCGGATCCAGACACGGTAACCTTTCGCCGTCGATGAGCGCGCTGATAATTTCAAAACACGTCAAAGACGGCGCGGAAATGGGAAAGAAATATAAACTTAACGCTAACATAATTGATTTCATAACGCAGCATCACGGTAACAGCCTTATATCGTTCTTTTATCAGAAAGCCATCGAAAAGGCTAAAGATGAAACTTCGCTTAAAGAGGAGAACTTCCGTTATCCCGGCCCCAGGCCTCAGACCAAGGAAGGCGCTATCATACTTTTGGCCGATGCGGTGGAGGCGTCAAGCCGGGCAATGGAAGACCCCACGCCCTCAAGCATAAGAAATATCGTTAAAAAAATAATAAACAACAAGTTCATAGACGGCCAGCTTGACGATTGTAACCTTACGCTCAAGGATATGAACAAGATAGCGGATAGTTTTGTCAGGGTACTGATAGGGATATACCATACCCGATTGACCTATCCTGATACAGATGGACCCAAGCGAACATCGAACGGGAGAAACTCTAACAGTGATAAGGCTGGAAAACCTAAACCCAAAAAGAAAAGTTGATCTGTCAAGTTTGAAAGATTCGGCTTCCATGGCGGCCCGGCATGTCTGGAAGGGCCGCGCGGAGGTAAACATAGTTCTGGTAAGTAATCAGAAGATAAGGGCGCTTAACAGGCGCTATCTTGGAGAGGACCGAGCCACAGATGTTATGGCTTTTCCCTGCGGAAAGTCAGAAAAGTTCATGCGTTTCAAGCTTTCCCCGAGAAGCGCGTTCAGGGGAGATATCGCCATATCTTCGGACAAGGCCGTCGAGAACGCGAAGATCTACGGTACGTCCATTCTGGATGAGCTTAAAAGGTATGTTATACACGGCGTGTTGCATCTCGCGGGATTTGAGGACCATTCCCGCGCCGATCGGGATATAATGAGGAGAAAAGAGGATGAGATCCTCGAAAAAACCAAAAAAAACATATAGCAAAGGGCTTATTGGAAGTTTCATTTTCGCGCTCGAAGGCATCGCCCATACTCTCAGGGCGGAAAGGAACATGAGGGTCCACTTTCTGGCGGGTTTTCTGGTACTTCTGATCGGCATATATATTCATCTTTCCGCTATAGAGTTCATGCTTTTAAGTGTTACCATATGCTTTGTGCTCATGACCGAGATGTTCAATACGGCCGTGGAGCACGCGATAGATCTGATAGAAGAGAACTACCATCCGCTGGCCAAGATAATAAAGGACATCGCCGCCGGCGCGGTTTTTGTAAGTGTTATAAACGCCGTCGTAGTCGGGTATCTGCTTCTTTTCAAGAACGTTAAATGGCGCGGCGGATATCTTCTGGCTGAAAGGGTCATACAATCACCTGCTCACCTTACTTTTATAGCTATTGTCGGGGTGGTGGGTCTTGTTCTTCTGTTAAAGTTGCTGCGTCACGAAAAGATGCTGCTCCGTGGGGGGATGCCAAGTGGTCATTCAGCGGTGGCTTTCGCTGTATGGGCGGCCGTATCAATGGTCACCGGCAACGCCCTGGTGTCTATTCTGGTCCTTTTTCTGGCGGTACTGGTCGCCAGGAGCAGGATGACGGGGGGGGTACATGACATCTGGGAAGTCATAGCGGGAAGTTTCCTGGGGGCGCTGGTGACCCTTCTTGTTTTTCAGCTGTTATCAACAGGCTGAACATTCGGGACAAAAGATATAGGAACATACGTGGAGATAAAATGAAAAAGATGTGGAACAGCGCTCTTATGTATTTCGTTAACGGGGTAGTCCTTTTACTGCCTGTGGCATTGACGGTTGGTCTTGTAAGATTTCTGGTATTAGCGCTCAACAACGTTATACTCGAACCTCTTCTTGGGCTCTTCGCGCCTGTCGCGGCAGGAACGCGGGTATACATAGCTAAGACGCTGATATTTCTCTTTGTTATAGCCGTGGTCACCGCCATCGGATGGGGAGCAAAGATCATAGTTATAAACAGGTTGTTCTCCCTGGGCGAAAGGCTTCTTCTCAAGGTTCCGGTCATGGGCAGGATATACAATGCCGCTAAACAGATCTTCTCCGCTTTTTTCGGACAGGGCAAGACCATATTTAAACAGGTGGTAATGATAGAATATCCGCGTAAGGGCATTTACTCGGTGGGATTCACTACAGGGGTGTCCAGGGGAGAGATCAGGAAGACCATGGGAGATACAAGCGTTAACGTTTTTATCCCGACTACGCCTAACCCGACGAGCGGAATGTTCCTTGTAGTGCCTAGAAGCGAAGTTCATTTTCTGCGGATGAGCGTGGAAGACGGGATGAAACTCGTGGTTTCGGGAGGGTCTGTCACGCCCCCGATGGAAGACGGCGGAGAATGAGCATATGGCCACGGCTTTAAGCGCGGAAGGGATAATATTACGCAAATACTGTCTCAGAGAGACCAGTTACATACTTGTGGTATTTACCCGGGAATTCGGCAAGATCAGGGGTGTCATAAAAGGGGTAAGGAACCCGTATCCGCAGTTCGCGGGAAATTTTGAGCCGCTTACGAGAGCCCGGTTGCTCTTTTATAAAAAAAAGAAAAGCGCGCTGGACCTCATAACCCAGTGTGAGGGGCTTGAGTATTTCACTCCGGCAAGAAAAGATATAGAAAGGTTGACATACGCCAGTTATTTTATAGAATTAACAGATACGGTGACCACGGACTACGATGAGAACAGGGAACTTTATGATATTCTTCTGGAAAGCATCAGGATGCTTTCCCCCGGCTCCGGGGCTAAACGCGTATGCAGGATATTCGAGCTGAAGGTCCTGGGGGCACTGGGATTCACCCCTCAAATGACAGAATGCGTCAGATGCTCGGCAAAGGTAGAGGAAAGAGCCTTTTTTAACGCGGCCTCCGGTGGTATAATGTGTGGACGCTGTTCGCCCGGCGGAGCCTCCAGTATACCGGTGTCTCTTGGTACGTTGAAGTTCATCCGTAAGATACAGGCGACAGATATAAAGAGAACAGGACAGTTCAAGGTCTCAAGGGATGTAGGGATAGAGACCGGAAAGATAATGAACAGCTTCATGGGGTTTCATATTAACCGTCCGATGAGGACAATGAAATTCCTGAATGAGATAGAGAAAGCGGGAGTTGTGGGAGCGAAAAGCTGAGGATAGAAGCAAAGAGGTAAGGGCGAAGAGTAAAGGGAGAGTGTACGAATGCCGGAGAAGAAAGAGAAGGCCAGGAAAGGTAAGCATCCTTCCGGGGATGAACTTGTTACCGATGTTGCCTTAAAGGACATCGCGAACCTCTGTAAAAGGAGAGGTTTTATATTTCAGAACAGCGAGATATACGGAGGTATAGGCAGTGTCTGGGATTACGGTCCGCTGGGAGTGGAACTCAAGAAGAACGTCAAAGACCAGTGGTGGAAAAGCATGGTCTACGATCGATCCGATGTAGAGGGGCTTGATTCTGCCATATTGATGAATCCCGATACATGGAAAGCCTCGGGCCACGTTTCTTCGTTTGCCGACCTGATGGTCGATTGTCTGGAGTGCAAAAAACGTTTCCGCATCGACAAGCTTAAAGAAAAAGTATGCCCGGAATGCGGCGGCGGGCTTACCGAACCGAAAAGTTTTAACCTCATGTTCAAGACCCAGGTAGGATCGGTGGAAGGCCATACGCAGGATGTTTATATGAGGCCCGAGACGGCGCAGGGGATATTTTTGAATTTCAATAATATATTGAATTCCGCCAGGAGAAAACCGCCTTTCGGAGTGGCCCAGACAGGCAAGTCTTTCCGCAACGAGATAACAACGGGTAACTTTACTTTCAGGAGCAGGGAATTCGAGCAGATGGAGATGGAGTTCTTTGTAAAGCCCGGCGAAGACGAGACCTGGTACGATTACTGGGTCCAGGCCAGGTTCAATTGGTACCTTGATCTCGGGATAAAAGAGGAGAGCCTGAGGCTGAGGGAGCATGAAAAGGACGAGCTCGCGCATTACGCCAAGAGGTGTCATGATGTGGAGTTCCTTTTTCCCATGGGTTGGTCTGAACTGGAAGGCATAGCCAACAGGGCGGATTTCGACCTCAAACAGCACTCCGCCTTCAGCGGGCAGGACTTGAGCTATTTTGAAGACACAACGGGCGAAAGATATACGCCGTATGTTATCGAGCCTTCGGGCGGAGTTGACAGGGCCGTTCTGGCCTTTCTTGTGAGCGCTTATCGTACTGAGACAGTGAAGGAAAGGAAAAGAGTATACCTTTCTCTGGACAAACGTCTCGCTCCGATAAAGGTAGCGGTACTTCCGCTTCTTAAGAACAGGCCTGAGATAGTCGAGATGGCCCACAGGATAAGGGAAGATATAAAAGGTAACTACAGGGTGGTGTACGATGACACCGCCGCTATAGGTCGTCTGTACAGAAGACAGGATGAGATAGGCACGCCATATTGTGTTACGGTGGATGTGGATTCGCTGGATGACGGGAAAGTGACCGTCAGGGAAAGAGACAGTATGGAGCAGAGCAGGATAGACGCGTCCGGGCTGAAAGAATTTTTCGAGCAGAGTTTATAAAGTCGAGCGTCCGGGGATGTCGGGGATGTCCCCATAATAACAAAGGAGGAGTGAAAGTAACATGGTTAAGAAAAACACGAACAAGAAGAAGACTTCAAAGGCAATGAAAAAGAATGTTTATTTCTTCGGCGGCGGCAAGGCCGACGGGGATGGTTCAATGAAGAACCTGCTTGGCGGAAAAGGCGCCAATCTTGCCGAGATGGCGGGGCATCCTTCATTGAAGCTGCCTGTACCGCCCGGTTTCACTATAACTACGGAAGTATGTAACTATTACTACAGGACCGGCAAGAAATACCCGTCCGGATTCAAGGCGGAAGTAGCTGGAGCTTTGAAAAAGGTCGAGAAAATAATGGGCAAGAAGTTCGGGGACGCCGCGAATCCTCTTCTTGTCTCGGTAAGATCGGGAGCCAGGACATCGATGCCCGGGATGATGGAGACCGTTCTTAATGTAGGGCTCACGTCGGGGACAATACCCGGACTTATAAAAAAGACAGGCAACGAAAGATTCGTATATGACGCCTACAGGCGTCTTATGACGATGTATTCCGACGTGGTCATGGAGAAAAGCGGGGGCATAGAGCCCGCGGAAGGTAAAGGCATAAGGCAGCAGCTCGAAAAGCTCCTTGACCAGGCCAAGCGCAAAAAGGGAGTGACTCTGGATACCGGGCTTGACGCGGAAGACCTCAAGGTGCTTTGCGAAAAATACAAAAAGAAGATTAAGGAAGTTCTTGGCAGGGCATTTCCGGATTCGGCCGAGCAGCAGCTCTGGGGCGGCATCGGAGCGGTATTCTCTTCATGGAACGGTAAGAGGGCGAAGTCTTACCGCCAGATAGAGAGCATACCGGACGAATGGGGAACAGCCGTTAATGTCCAATCTATGGTATTCGGCAACATGGGTTCCGACTCCGCCACAGGAGTGGCTTTTACCCGTAACCCCGGTAACGGCGACGGTAAGTTCTACGGCGAGTTCCTGATCGACGCGCAGGGCGAGGACGTGGTGGCCGGCACCAGGACCCCCGCGCCGATTAACAAGAACTCTCAGAATGATCAGAACAAGCACGAGGTAATGCTTGAGAAGGCCATGCCAGGCATATACAAACAGCTTGACTCGATACAGAAAAGACTGGAAAAGCATTATCGTGATATGCAGGACCTGGAGTTCACCATAGAGAACGGCGAGCTTTTTATCCTTCAGACCCGTGTGGGCAAAAGGAACGGTCCGGCAGCCATAAAGATGGCTGTGGATATGGTGAAGGAGGGGCTTATAAAGAAGAAAGACGCGGTAATGCGTGTTAAACCTTCGCAACTTGACGAGCTCCTACATCCTATTATAGACCCTGCCGCGGAAAAAAAAGAAAAACCTTTCGCTAAAGGTCTTCCCGCCGGTCCCGGCGGCGCTTCAGGTATGATCGTGTTCGATTCCGACGACGCTGTGGAATGGAACGCAAAAGGCAAGAAAGTCATACTCGTGAGGGAAGAGACCAACCCGGAAGATGTAGAAGGTATGCGCGCCGCGAGGGCCATACTTACGGCAAGAGGAGGCATGACCAGCCACGCGGCTCTGGTAGCCCGCGGTTGGGGTAAATGCTGTATAGTCGGTTGCGGGGCTCTAAAGATAGATCACAGATCAAAGACCGTGAAAACGGGAGACCTTACTCTCAAAGAAGGCGACGAGATAACTCTTAACGGCACCAAAGGGCTGATATATAAAGGAGCCCTGCCAATGATAGACGCCACAAAGGAGAATAAGTCGCTTACTGAGTTCCTGAAAATATGTGACTCGGTAAGAAAGATGAAGATACGTACCAACGCGGATACTCCGGAAGATGCCAGGAAAGCGAGAGATTTCGGGGCCGAGGGCATAGGCCTTTTCAGGATGGAGCATATGTTCTACGGCGAGGGTTCCGACCAGCCGCTTTTCAAGCTCCGCAAGATGATACTCGCGCATACCGAGTCCGAAAGAAGGGCGGCCCTCAAGGAGCTTTATCCTTATATGAAGAACGATATCAAGAAGACGCTCAAGGCCATGGCGGGATTTCCCGTGACCATAAGGCTCCTTGATCCGCCTCTTCATGAATTCGTTCCTCATCAGGAAGAGCAGCTCAAAGTGCTGGCCAAAAGCCTTAAAGTGGATATGGCCGATCTTTCCAGCCGTGTAGCCAAACTTAAAGAGAGCAATCCCATGATGGGACACAGAGGGGTGAGGCTGGGTGTGACATATCCTGAGGTAACGGAAGCGGAAGTGCGGGCGATACTGGAATCTACCGCGGAGCTGATAAAAGAAAAAAAGAAAGTGGCTCCCGAGATAATGATACCGGTCGTAGGTACGGACATGGAGATAAGTGACCAGGAGAAGATCATCCGCCGGGTATATAAAGAAGTGCTGGCTAAGTATAAGATGAAGAAGCTTCCGCTTATGGTGGGTACCATGATAGAGATACCCCGCGCGGCGCTGACGGCCGGTAAGATAGCGGAAATGGCCGAATTCTTCTCTTTCGGCACTAATGACCTTACCCAGATGAGTTACGGTTTTTCCCGTGACGATATGGGAGGTTTTCTTGTGCCTTATCTTGAGAAGAAGATACTCGCGGAGGACCCGTTCCAGTCGCTTGACCAGGAAGGTGTGGGCGAGCTTATCAATATGGGCATAGAGCGGGGCAGAAAGACCAGGCCGAGGCTCAAGGTCGGTATCTGCGGAGAACACGGGGGAGACCCGGCTTCGATAGATTTCTGCTACAGGGCCGGGATGGATTACGTGAGCTGTTCTCCGTTCCGCGTTCCGATAGCCAGGCTGGCGGCCGCTCAGGCAGCTGTTAAGAACGCTTGATCGTCTAAACTCCGGCGGGCCGGTTAATCCGGCCCGCCGGGCAATGTCATACAGGAGATTTATGGACGCTATAAAACTTTACCTTAAGGACATAAGGGACCTTCCTCTTCTTACCGCCGAGGAAGAAAAAGCGCTGGCTATTAAAGTAAAAAAGGGCAGCAAAAAGGCCCGCCAGCAGATGATAAAGAGCAACCTGAGACTGGTCATAAATATAGCCAAAAAGTACAGCTATCTGGGGGTGCCTATGCTCGATCTTATAGAGGAAGGCAACCTGGGTCTCATGAAAGCCGTGAGCAAGTATGACCCGGACAGGGGTTACCGTTTCAGCACTTACGCGGCGTGGTGGATTAAACAGTTCATAACAAGGGCCGTGGCCAACCAGGGGAAAACGGTCAGGATACCCGTGTACGTCATGGAAATGCTGATGCGGTTCCAGAAGGTCAAGAAACACCTTGCACAGAAGATGAAAAAGACCCCTCAGATGCGTGACATAGCCAAGAAAATGAAACTCCCCCTGAGCCGCATAAAACAGCTCAACCATATGGCTTCGAACATAGCCAGTCTGAACGCACCGATAGGTGAATCCGGGGACTCCGAGTTCATGGACCTTATAGAGGACGAGAGCATAGTTAATTCCGTGGACGAGCTTTCCAAGTATATGCTGCACGAAAGGATAGAGGGGCTCCTGACGAAGATGACGGACAGGGAAAAGAAGATCCTGACTCTGAGGTTCGGTCTGGGGGAAGAAGGCGTTCCGCACACTCTCAGGGATACCGCGAAGCATTTTGGTATAACCCGGGAAAGAGTACGTCAGATAGAGGCTTCGTGCATGCATAAACTCCGCAAAATGATGGAAGACCAGGAACAAGAAGCGTTCGATAAGATGAGACGGAAGTCAAAAAAGAAAAAGAAAAAACGCTTAAAAACGTAATATACCTGCGCAGTGCGAATTGATCCTGAGTCAAGGCAATAGCCAGGTTATCGAAGGGAGCGACTTTACAGTAGAGAAGAGTTTAAAACTCGGTGTCCCCGTAGCTCAGCTGGCCAATGAGACCCGGTTTTATGGAGCGAAGCGAACATAAAGCCAATGGTCGAATTGATCCCGAGCGAGAGAGGCCATAAGGCCGAACGAGTCGAGGGGATAGACAATGAGCACCGCTGAGCCGAGAGAAGAGAAGGCGAAGCGCAGTGCGAATTGATCCTGAGTCAAGGCAATAGCCAGGTTATCGAAGGGAGCGACTTTACAGTAGAGAAGAGTTTAA
>CAYVIW010000043.1:0-30625 GCA_964451815.1 uncultured Planctomycetia bacterium
CTATTGTACAATATCCGGGACCTCCGCGGGCCTGTTGGATACTTCGTAAGACGGGCAGGTCTTCTGGCTTCCCCTATCTCCTTACGGCAACCTTCCCATCCATATCAAAAAGATCGGACAGTGGCATAGCGCCTTAAAGATAACCTCCCCATTCCGGGAAGGACGGGATCACAGCGGCGGGACCGCATCCGATTCTGACGGATTTCCCTATTAAGGCCGGATCATCGTTTGACAAGGCCGGCCACCCGTATCACGTTCTATTTTTCGACCAAAAGAACAGTTCTATATCTGGATTCTCCCACGACCTTACGTGCCGCTTCATAGACCCCGAAAAGGACCAGTGAAAAAGCCACGTTAGATACCATGGTGTTGCGCAAAAAAGGCAGGGCCATTATATAACATTCGGAAAGACCCGCCAGAGTTTTGGGATACCATGCCACCCATACCCCGAAATTAGATATGATAAAAAAGAGCAGCGATGAAAGCACGGTCATACCAAAAACACGCGGTAGCGTGACCTTGTTCTTAATGGTCATACCCAAAAAACCGATAAGTATAAAGGCTCCCCAGGTATAGAAAACCACGTCATGCAAACCGAGAATAAGGTCGGTCGCTATCATTATGGTAAGCGGCACCCACGGGGCTATGCGCCTGTCAAGATAAGCTCCGGCGAAAAGAGCTATCGCCGCTATAGGCGCCATATTAGGGGCATGCGTCAAAAATCTTACCATGAACCCCAGAACGATCAGAACATAAGCTATCATATTCATACCTCCATGAACATTATCCGCACAGATCTCAAAAAAGTCAACTCATTCTCCCGCGGCCGAGGTGATCGACCGCTTTTGAACCTGTCCCGAACAAAGTTAAGACTCCTTCCTCCAGCCTTCTTCCCCCACAAGCGGAACAAAAACACAGCCGAGAATCTCTTCTGTAAGAAAATCGCTTCCGCGCCTTGTAACAACAAGAAGCGTCTGGCTGTAAATATCCCCGACCGGGATGACCAGTCTGCCCCCTTCGTCCAGCTGCGATTTCAAAGACTCGGGAACCTTGGGAGAAGCGGCCGTCACAACTATCCCCTGAAAAGGAGCGTTATCCTCCCAGCCCTTTGTTCCATCACCGCAGGTAAATCTTATGTTATCGTAGCCCTCTTGTAGTAAGATCTTGCGGGCTTTTTCACAAAGCTCGCTGTTCCTTTCTACAGTATAGACCTCGCGGCATATCTCGGCGAGTATAGCGGCCTGATATCCGCTTCCGGTGCCTATCTCCAGAACCTTCTCTCCTCCCTCAAGCGCGAGACATTGGGTCATAAGAGCCACTATATAAGGCTGTGATATGGTCTGACCATTTCCTATTGAAAGAGGCCGATCGGCATAGGAAAACGCCTCAAGCGAGGCCGGAACATAAAGATGCCTTTTTACGGACCTGAAGGCTTCAAGAACTTTAGGCGCAAATATGCCCCTGGGTATCAGCTGTTCCGAGACCATCTTTTCACGCTGTTCTTTCCGATCAGGAAATATCTGTTCCATTTCTCTTTCCTCTGGGCGAAGATCTAAACTGATTTTTCAAGACAAGAGAGAAGAACCTTATCGTGTCCAGAAAGGGATTTATAGCCGATATCTCATCCCCATATATAGTCTGGACAGGCACCGAGCT
The DNA here is from genome assembly GCA_964451815.1 of uncultured Planctomycetia bacterium. Lineage (GTDB taxonomy): Bacteria > Omnitrophota > Gorgyraeia > Tantalellales > Tantalellaceae > CAYVIW01. The sequence goes on from CAYVIW010000043.1 coordinate 1,657, forward strand.
TATTTTCATTCCTTCACGGGCCGCCTGTATAAGCATTTCCGACTCTATGTCGTATTTTCCGGACTCCAGCTTTATCCGCTTTAAGGCATTCACACTCAACAGTCTATATCCGCACTGGGTATCGGGAATATTCTGATGGCACATCTTTGATATAACAAAAGACATGAACCTGTTGGTCCAATACCGCAAAGCCGGCATGGTCTTTGTGCTCTGCATCCTGTTACCGGTAACGAATTCCACGCCACCGATCCGGGTAGCCTCCATAATGCCCATCAGATCTTCGGTATGATGCTGCCCGTCCCCGTCCATCATGATCACCCACTCAAAATTGGTCTTCTCGGTAACATAACGTATTGCCTGTCTCACGGAATGCCCCTTACCCAGGTTCCTCTTGTGCCGTATGACCATAGCACCGTTATCAAGGGCTATCCTCTCAGTAGCGTCAACCGAACCATCGTCTACGACAAGGACAGACATACCCATCTGAACAATATTGTTCACAACAGAACCTATTGTCCGGGCCTCATTGTAAGACGGTATTACCACTATCGTATTGTCTAATCTTGATCCCATATCTTTCGGAAAGCATACCACTGGTCAGGGTAAGCTTTTATGTATTTTTCAAAGTATTTTACGTATTCCGCCATGAGGCGTTCCGTATCACTGTCACGATCTCCCGAAGGCTCAAACTTTATAGGACGCTCAAAACGCAGTTTAAAATTATCTCCTGATTCACGCGTAAGGAGCGTAAAAATTATAGGTGCACCTGTCTTAAGCGATATTACCGCGGCCCCCTTGGGGAGAAGCGCTTTTTTCCCGAAAAAATCAACGGGAACACCGGTCGAAGTGTAATCCTTGTCCGCGGCTATGGCCACTATCTCGTTGGAGGAAAGAGCCTTAAAACATCCTCTTACGCTGTTTCCGGTAGGAATGCTTTTTACACCGTTGATAGCTCTCTGTTGGACAAAAAAATCGTTTACTCGCTTATTGGGATGCTGCAGCACTATGGCGGAAAGCCGGTATCCCAGGGCCCCTACCACAGCCGCTCCAAGCTCCCAGTTACCCAGATGGACCGTAACCGATATGGCACCTTTCCCTTCTCTGAGGCATCTGTCAAGATTCTCTCTGCCCTCGACATCTATGTTAGCCGCCACGTATTCTTCCGAAAATCTCGGGAACTTGAAAAAATCAGCAAGGTACTTGGCGAAATTCCTGAATATACTAAGCACATGATGGTCAATCTCTTTCTCGCTGACGCTTTCACCGAAAACTATCCGGAGATTCTTTCTTATAGCGGCCTTGTCCTTTTCGGCGAAAAGATAATATCCTCTGGCGACCATATCGGCCACAAAATAGCAGGCTCTTATCGGAAGTACCTTGGCCAGGGCGAAACCTGTCATGTATAGGTAGTAAAGCATATTACCCCGCAAGAGCCAAAGCGGCTGTATCCAGAGCGCTTTCAGGCCGCGCTATCGCCCTTATGTTCTCTTTCATATTGTTTATCCCTCCAGGAGTATCAAAAAGCCCATTAAGCGTGTCGTGGAGTTCTGTGCAATCGGTGACCTCGACTGCAGCTCCTTTTGATACCAGATAATCGGCGTTCATCCTCTCATGCCCCGGAATGGGTTTTACTATGACCATCGGTAAAGATTTTACCATGGCCTCAGCGGTAGTCAGCCCTCCCGCCTTGGTCACAATAATATCCGCCGCCTCCATCAGCATATCTATTTTTTCCACATATGGAAAAACATGCACATTTTTCCCGCTACCGAAAGGAAAATATCTTTTTAGCCTTCTGTAGAGCCCCTTGTTGGCGGCAGTCACCACTGCTAACTGATATTTATGAAAAGGGTCGCTTGCCAGCGACAATACCGCTTCCTCCATTGCCCCCAGCCCCTGGCTCCCTCCCATTATAAGCACCGTGGGCATCCCTTTATTAAGACCAAATTCCCTAAGCATCTGGTCTTTTTCATGTCTTTTTCTGAACCTGGGATCAACCGGGATACCATAGACTCTTATTTTCTCGAGAGGTACGCCTTTTTCCCGAAGCCTTTTGCCTGTTCCTGGAGAAGGTACAACATAATGGTCGACATCGTCATATAGCCAGTAAGAATGCGGGGCATGATCTGTCAGGACCCCGACCAGGGGTAAACACCTTTTCAACGTCCTTTTATAATCAGCCACAAGGCCGCATGGAAAGGCCTGGGTACAATAAACCATATCCGGGGACTCCCCCTCGATAAGCTTCCTTATCTTGGACATATTGAACCGGTGCAGAGCTTCTCTGGCCGTCTTGGTCCTCTCTATGACTTCGGGATTATCGTATATATGCTCCCATATCTCAGGTTTTTTCTTTATCAGTTCGATATAGGCCTTGTTGACCACGCGCCCCAGAATAGGGTTTGTGTGGGTTATGGCGTTGATCTTCACGACCTCGATGCCGTCCGAGAGCTCACGCAGACCATTCTCTATTGCCGTGGCAGCATGATAGTGCCCCGAATGCTTCGAAATGTAAAAGATCACAACCTTCTTTTTCATGTTCCCATTCCGGTTATTTCGGCTATGACCTCATCTTTTTCGGCTGTCTCACCAGGAAACTTCATTATTCCGGTCAAAATACCGTCGCAAGGGGACGGCACATCGAAAGTTGCCTTATCTGTTGAAACCTCGACTATGTCCTCACCTTTTTTGACTTGCCCGTTCAGGGCAACATGCCAGGCAGTTATCACCGCTTGTTTTGAACTGCGCGAAATCTCAGGCAATCTCAACAACATAACTGTACTCCTGTTCAAGAACACGGGTGAAAGCGTCGGCAAATACGTTTTTGGCCTCGGACATATCCAACTCCTTTCCCAAGAATATGCGGGCTGAAGTGACCCTGATGCCGGCTTCCCCACAGGGATCTATCTTTTCGAACGGAACGATATCATTATTGATATTTACGGACACTCCGTGGTAGGTGACCCAGTTCTTCAGGGATATACCTATAAAAGCTATCTTTTTCTCTTCTACCCATACACCCCTTCTCCCGCCTCCGCAACTGGCCGGCACTCCGAGACTTACAAAAGCCGATGTCACGGCTTTTTCGATCATGTCTATGTACAAGGAAATGTCACGTTTTTTATCCCGCAGATCAACAACCGGATAAAAGACCAGCTGACCGGGAGCATGATATGTTATAGCACCGCCCCGACGCGTCCTTATAATTTCTATGCCTTTTTCATCAAAGAAACGTCGGTCAAGCACTGTATTATCCAGGGACGAACGCCCCATAGTTATCACGGGGTAGTGTTCTACGATCAAGAGAGTATCCGGAACGCGTCGCTCTATTCTCTTTAAAAGGACATCTTGCTGAACGGCCAGCGCTTCCATATATTCTTTGAGACCAAGATCTATCACATCCATAGTAATCCTTAAAATACAGGCTTGTGCCGATGGGAATCACTGCATAATGCCGCTGAAACCGCCATGCGCTTTGAAATACTCTATGACACCGCCCGCTTCCAGAAACTTTTTCATGACCATCGGAACCGGAGCTATCTCTATATTTACACATTTCGAGATATTTTTCAGGAGGTTATTCTCCATGTCCAGTTCCAGCTCGTCCATATCGTCGATGTAGTTGGTCTCACATTCTATAAGGCAAAGTCCCACGTTGAAAGCGTTACGGTAGAAAATGCGGGCGTAACTCTTGGCAATAACGGCCTTCAGGCCGCTGGCCCTCAGAGCTACCGGGGCCTGTTCCCTTGAAGAACCACAACCGAAATTCTCGCCCGCCACCAGAAAATCCCCCGGCTTTATCTTCTTGTAAAACCCTTCTTCCAGATCCTCGAAGATATGTTTTGCGAGTTCTTTATGGTCCTCGATCTTAAACTTGTACCTGCCCGATATTATGTAATCGGTGTTTATATCGTTAGATATCTTTAACCTTCTCGCGAAATTTGCCATTTTTTTCCTTCCGTCTCTTGTCTTTTCGTTAGAATAAGATTCTAGGGACAATGGCGCGCTATGGCAACCGCCTCTTATGCTCCCTGGGATCAGCGATACGCCCTTCAAGGGCCGTCGCGGCCGCGGTGGCGGGACTCGCCAGATATATCTCTGAATTCGGGTTGCCCATTCTCCCCTTGAAATTCCTGTTGGCGGTCGAAAGCGCTCGCTCACCGTCAGCCAGAACACCCTGATGTGTCCCTACACAGGGCCCGCACCCAGGGTTATTGACCGCCGCCCCGGCATCTATGAAGATCTCTATAAGACCTTTTTTCACGGCCTCAAGGTATATGCTTTTTGAAGCTGGAGTTATTATAAGTTTTAATCCACGCGCTACCTTTCTGTTCTTAAGTATAGCGGCGGCTATTTCCAGGTCTTCAAGTCTTCCGTTAGTGCATGTGCCGATCGAGACTTCATCTATCGATATATCGGCAAGATCCTCTACCCCGCAGACATTATCAACTGTGTGGGGGCGGGCTACCTGAGGAGTAAGATCCGAAAGATCATATTCCCGCTTATCCACGTAGCGCGCGTCTTCATCTGCTGAAACCGGAGCAGGCTCCCTTATCGAGCCTTTTTTTATCCAGCTGAGCGTCTTGCGGTCGGCTTCCATGAGACCGCATTTGGCGCCCATTTCAACAGCCATGTTCGAGACGGTCATACGGGCATCCACACTCATATTTTTTATCACGGAACCATAGAACTCGACTGAACGGTACGTGGCCCAATCGGCCCCTACATCGCCTATAACGTGAAGTATCACATCCTTCGAGTACACCCCTTTCGGAAGTTTCCCCACTACCGTGACCGTGACCGTCTCAGGCACTTTAAACCAGTTCTTGCCGCTCGCGGCCGCTATCGCGAGATCAGTGGATCCTACACCGGTAGAAAAAATATTGAGCGCGCCGTAAGTACAGGTGTGCGAGTCAGCGCCGAGCACCAGATCCCCACAGGTAACATATCCCGATTCGGGGATAAGTTGATGGCAAACACCGCACCCCACATCAAACACTTTTACCCCCTGCTCGGCCCCGAAACCCCGGATCTTTGTGTGTATGGCCGAAACCCCGATGTTGGGGCTGGGGGACGAATGGTCCATGACCATGCAGAACCTGTCCCTTTTGAAAACGCCTTCCACTCCCAGCTTACGAAAACTGTCTATTATCATACCGCTGGTCCCGTCCTGACCAAAACAGAAATCTATGTCGGCAACGACTATATCCCCGGCCTTTACTTTCCTGCCGCTATGCGCGGATAATATTTTTTCAGCTATTGTCTGTCCCATAATATACTTTCTCTCCCCTGTCGCGTAAAAAACCGTGTCTACGATCCTATCCAAGCCACTCTTTGATCCGGGCCAAACCCCGGTCTATTTCTTTAGGGTCCGTCGCGAAACTTATCCGGATATAATTATCCTCCCCAAATGGGCCGCCGGGTATCACAGCAACCTTCTTCTCCTGTAGAAGCTTCTCTGAAAAGGTCAAAGAATCCATCCCTGTAGCCGAGATATCACAGAACATGTAAAAAGCCCCGGAAGGGATGAAAGGCTTTATCTTTGTTTCTCCCGACATAAGCTCCGCCAGAGCGTCTCTCCTTCTCTGGTATTCCTCCCGGTTCTTATCCATCTCCTCCTCAAGAGAATCGTTCGTAAGCGCGTATTCGGCGGCGGCCTGGCTTATCGAGCACGGATTTGAGGTAGATTGGCTCTGAAGAGTGGAAACCAGAGAGGCTATTTCCGGCTCAGCGGCGAGATAGCCTATCCTCCACCCGGTCATAGAGTAACTCTTTGACACACCATTGACCACTACAGTAGACTTTTTAGCGTCCTCGGAAACAGACGCTATGGAAAAATGCTTCCTCCCGTCAAAAATTATCTTTTCGTATATTTCGTCACTTATTATCGTTATGCCTGCATCCAGACACACATCGGCTATTTCCCTGAGGTCCTTCTCCTCGTAAACCGCCCCGCAAGGATTCGAAGGGCTGTTTATTATGATAGCTCTTGTTTTTTTTGTCAGGACCGCTCTTATCCCATCGGCGGTAAGTTTGAAATCGTTCTCCCTTTTGGTCTTGACCGTTACAGGTCGCGCCCCACCAAGTCTTACCATCTCTGGATAGCTCAGCCAGTAAGGGTGGACTACTATCACTTCATCGTCGGCCTCGCACAGAACTTGCAGAACATTATAGATCGAATGCTTTGCCCCGCATGAAATAACTATCTGCGCGGGAGTATAGTTGAGGCCGTTGTCTTTCTCCAGTTTACGGCAAACCGCCTTTTTAAGAGAAAGCTTTCCGGACGCGGGCGTGTACTTGGTGTCTCCCTTCTCCAAAGCCTTTACAGCGGCTTCTTTTATGCATTCCGGAGTATCAAAATCCGGTTCCCCGGCAGCCAGAATAATTACATCCTCACCAGCGGCGACCATTGATTTAGCTTTTGAGGTTATGGCCAGAGTGGCCGACGGCTTTATAGATGATATTTTCCGCGAAAATTTTCCCATACTCCTCCTCTAGTCCGATATACGCTTTTATCCTTAAAACGACACAGTTCCCGGCAAAGAAAGGAACTGTTCTATAGAATACCATAAAATAACATAATATATAGAATATTACAAGAAGGAATCCTCGCCAGTATTTTGAAACTTTTGGATCACTTTTTTTGCCTGAGAGGTGATCCTCCTGGCATGGCGGAGATGGGAAAGACCGGGGTGTACTCGCGGGGACGCTCGATCTCCCGGCGTGAGATCTTCGCTCAGCGTTCCGCTCGCAACCCGCCCTCGTCAAGATATCGCGGGGCGGGACCATGCTTGCTCGCTTCACGGTGCCCCGCGAGTACACCCCGGTCTTTCCCCTTCTCCCCACATAGAGCACAAAAACGAAAAGTGAGAAAACTTCTCCGAAATCGCGGAAAATAACGCTTTGTGTTATGCTGATCTTATGGACTTCCCCGAGAGAAAATACCGGTCCTGCACCGCTTTTAGCTACTAATATTACTCTAAGACTTTTATTTGTGATGGGTTATCGATCATTATCTCGGGGCCGCCGCTATCTTCTATCTTTCCTATAACCTCGACATACCTGCCCCTGTAATGACCGATCGGATCGATACCTTCAGTGGAGAAAAGAGGGATGTTCCGGGCGAATATTACAGCCTTCAAATGGTTGCGCTTGCCGCGGCCGATGTGAAGGGCTATCCTTCCTCTCGAAAATCTGACTTCGGACACCGTGCCTTTTACAGACCGGAACGAACCGACATTTTCAGTCGCCTCTTCCGGGGCTATTTCCCGTATTGAGCTCCATAGGCCTTTCCGCCCGGCTCTGGCGTGATCCTGTGCCCTGATAAGTTCCTCGTAATACTTTATATTAGGCGGAAAAGTATATACCGTAGCAAGACCTTCTCTTACAAGTTCAAGATTGACCATGACCCCATCAGAGTGTATATACGCCAGCCACCGGTCGTATCTATCCTTTTTTTCCTCGTCAAACTCAAGGAACACACGTCTGCCTTCCACCAGTTCTGTGTTGCGATCCTTCGACGCCATACCGTAAGCTTCGGGCTGGAACACCCACCCTGTGCCAGTTCTTTTCATAGTCTCGGGCGCGTCAATGCCTATGTATCGAACTTTTCTCCCGCCCGCTATCTTAAGAGTATCGCCATCCACCACTTCCACTACATGATATTCACCGTCAAGAGCGTTTTCAACCGCGCCGCTTCCACATCCCGGCAAAAAAAGAAAAAATGCGAGAAATAATAACGGGGCCGAATATGTTCTGCCTTTTTTCAGGATATCCTTCATGTTCTCTCTTTTTATCCGCCAGAACGGGGACAGGTAGAATCCTTCTCCTATCCCGCCGACGGGCAGAGCCTTTTCACTGGACAATCGCCGCAGCGGGGTTTTCTCGCCACGCATACTTCCCTGCCGTGCGCTATAAGGATATTGGTCAGATGTCCCCATTCTTCGCGGTCGAAAAGGGCCATCAGGTCGCGTTCTATTTTGACGGGGTCGTCATTACGGCTGAACCCGAGCCTTGCCGAAAGCCTTTTAACATGGGTATCAACAGCTATTCCCTCGTTCTTTCCGAAAGCGTGAAAAAGCACTATATTCGCTGTTTTCCGCGCTACACCCGGCAATGTGACCAGATCCTCCATAGAATCGGGAACTATCCCGCTAAACTCTTTTTCTATCTTCCGGGCGGCGCCAACAATATTTCTGGCCTTGTTCTTATAGAAACCCGTCGACCTTATTTTTTCCTCTATATCCGAAAGATCGGCTGCGGCAAGATCTTTAGCGTTCTTATATTCGCTGAAAAGCTGTTCAGTTACAATATTGACCCTTTTATCCGTACACTGTGCAGAAAGTATCGTGGCCACCATTAGCTGGAACGCGTTTTCATGACGCAACGCTGTTTTAACGTCCGGATACTCCTTTTCAAGAATGCTGTATATCCTCGCGGCTCTTTTTCTGTCCATTCCGCTCTCTACTTTCTCCTGAACATCTTCTCAAGGTCTTCAACGGTTATCTTTATGGTAGTGGGTCTTCCATGTGGACAAGTGAAAGGAAGTTCGCATTTTTCAAGCTGGTCCAGCAATTCCTCTGTCTCAGCCGGGGTGAGCCGCGCTCCGGCTTTTATAGCGCCCCGGCATGACATCACCTTTATTAACTCGTCTATTAGATCAGCTTTTTCTATACCCGCACGCGACAGATCGCTCAGTATATCAAGAACCACTGTTTTGACGTCGCGGTCAGCGAGTATCGCCGGTACAGCCTGTATAACGAACGATCCACCCCCGAAAGGCTCGACCTCGAACCCGAGTTTCATAAGATCCTTTTTCAGCTTATCCATTAAAAGCGCGTCTTCGGCAGAGAGATCTACCCTTACGGGAAAAAGAAGATTCTGTCTCTCCGGTGAGGACTCCCCGAGGGACCTTCTGAAAATTTCATACAGAACCCTTTCATGGGCGGCGTGCTGATCTATCAGAACTATCCCTTCTTTCCCGGCCCGGACAATATAGCAATCCCCTGCCTGGAGAAAATATTTGCCGGGGACACTACCGGCCGAAGACCACTCCTTTTCATAGCTGTACCCGAATTCGGATTGCACATCATAAGACCCTTCAGGGGCAAGGGATCCAAGATCATCATCCGTGTCCGCGAGGTAAGGGACCGCCGCACCCGGCTGTGGAGGAGCACCAACGCAAGATATGCTCTCTTTTGATCCCTGCCGGAAAGCCGAACGCACTGCACTCTCGAGCATACTCCTGAGGGAGACCTCATCCTGGAATTTCGCCTGGAGCTTAGCGGGATGAACGTTAATATCCGCCTTTTCCGGCGGCATCTCAAAAAAAAGAACAGCGGCCGGGTAGCGCCCCCTCTCGAGCATGCTTTCATAGGCCTTTTGCAAAGCATCGCCGAGAACTCTGGAGCGGATAAACCTGCCGTTAAGGAAAAAAATCTGCTTTCTCCTGTCCTTTAAGGTAAATGAAGGACGACTGGCAAAACCTTTTACACTCAGATCTCCCGCCGAAAGCGAAACTTCCGTCATGCCCCTGTAGAAGTCATCTCCCAGTACGCGTTTTATCCGATCCGGCACAGAGGAATTCCCGGGAGCGTGCAGGACGAGTCTTTCACCGTGGACAAGTTTAAACTCTATCCCGGGATACGCCAGTATGAAACGGCCCGCGATGTTAATGATCTCCGCCATTTCCGTGGATGCTTTTTTCAGGAATTTACGCCTGGCCGGAACATTGTAAAAGAGGTTCCTTACTTCGACCGTAGTGCCCGTGTCTCTGGCCGCCGGGCGAACACGCTGGACCTCGGCGCTTTCAATGTAAACATAGGTACCTTCATCCGCGGAAGCCGTCCTGGTTATTATATCGACCTGCGATACGGCCGCTATGCTTGCCAGAGCCTCCCCCCTGAACCCCAGTGAAGTTATATGGTCCAGATCTTCGGGGGAAGATATCTTGCTTGTTGCATGCCTGTAACATGCAAGTTTGGAATCTTCCGCAGCCATACCTTCTCCATTATCGGCCACCCTTATCAGAGTCTGGCCCGCACCCTGGATCTCTATCTCAACGCTGTCCGCTCCGGCGTCTATCGAATTCTCCACCAGCTCCTTAACGACTGAAGCCGGGCGTTCCACTACCTCGCCGGCGGCTATTTTGCCGATCGTATCTTCTGTTAGAACTTTTATTTTAGCATCCATAGGTGGACTCCCGCCCTACTCCAGATCCCGTTTGAAACTTTCAAGGGCCTTTAAGGCCTCCATTGGCGTCATGTTCTCAAGGTCGGACGCCTTTATTTTCTCTATCACGGGGTGGTCGGCATTGAACCCGCTGAAAAGGTCCATCTGTTTATCTCCCGTGTCTTTTGCCTCCACGAAACGCGACCTTATGTTCCCGGTAAAAGAATCTTTCTTAAGGTTATCCAGTATCTCTTTTGCCCTTTTGACAACGGAGTTGGGCATACCGGCGAGTTTCGCGACATGTATACCGAAACTTTCATCGCAGCTTCCCTCCGTCACCTTGTATAAGAAAATGATCTCGTCTTGCCACTGCCGCACAGCCAGGTTGTAATTGCGGATGCCTTTCATGACCTCTGAAAGCTCGGTAAGCTCGTGGTAATGGGTCGCGAACATGGTCTTGGCTCCATTGAGGCGGTGATGTATATATTCCACCACCGCCCAGGCGATAGAGACCCCATCAAAGGTGCTGGTACCTCTGCCAACTTCATCAAGTATTATAAGGCTCCTTTCGGTAGCGTTATTCAGGATATTTGCCGTTTCAAGCATTTCTACCATAAAAGTACTCATGCCATGATAAAGGCGGTCAGATGCCCCGACCCTGGTGAATATCCTGTCAGTTATGCCTATATCCACCTCTTCCGCCGGCACAAAACTTCCCATCTGGGCCATTATGGTTATCAGGGCTACCTGACGTATATAGGTAGATTTCCCCGCCATGTTCGATCCCGTTATTATAAAGATCCTGTTATCTTTGTCATCCATCACACAATCGTTGGGCACGAACTCCTTGTCCTTAAGGATCTTCTCCAAAACAGGATGACGGCCTCCTTTTATTCTTACAGCATTGCCGCTGGTGACACGCGGCCGCGAATAACGGTTCCTGGCGGCCGCTTCGCCCAAAGACGCAAGAACATCCAGGGCCGAAACTGTATCGGCGGCTCTTTTGAGGCTTTCTATCCGGCCGGCCACATCATCTCTCAAACGGCAGAACATATCATGCTCCAGGGATCTTATCCTTTCCTGCGCTCCCAGGATCCTGGCCTCGTGTTCCTTAAGATCGTTCGTGATGAATCTTTCCGCGTTAACCAGAGTCTGCTTTCTTATGTAATCTTCCGGAACATTATCCAGGTTCGCTTTTGTGATCTCTATGTAATAACCGAACACCTTGTTGTAGCGGATCTTCAAAGAGTTTATTCCCGTTCTCTCTATCTCTTTTTTCTGAAGCTCGGCGAGCCAGTCACGCCCGCTCGTAACCAGACGCCGTAATTCGTCTACCTCTGAACTGTAGCCGTCCCTTATGAGCCCTCCTTCCTTCAGCGTAACGGGAGGTTCTTCCACTATGCAGCCCTTTATCAATTCCGTCATATCACTGAAATCCTCTATACCGTCTATCGCTTCTTCCAATGTTGACGGGACTTTTACAGCAAGGGCCTTTTTAAGCAGTGGTATGTTCTCCATCGATCGCGACAGGGCCAGCATATCCCTGGCATTAGCCGTTCCAAGGCTGACTTTGTTAGCGAGACGCTCTATGTCATACATACGGGTGAGTATCTGTCTAAATTCATCTCGGCAGACTGTCTCGTCATGAAAATACTGGACCATGTCAAGCCTGTCGGCTATTTTCTGAACGTCCAAAAGGGGGTTGAGCATCCACCTTTTAAGCTTTCTTCTTCCCATGGGGGTCCCGCAATGGTCCAGGACGGCGTAAAGCGTGCCCTGCGAAGAGAGAGATTCCTGGTTCTGTATAAGCTCAAGGTGGCGATGAGAGACCCTGTCGAGAGTCATGTATTGAGACGTCCGGTACGTCTTTATGGAATCTATGTTCCTGAGGCGGTTCTTCTGGGTATTCTTTAGGTACTTTATTAAGGCTCCCGCCGCGGACAGGCCCAGTTCCATGTCATGACAACCGAAAGCCTCCAGTGTCTTGACCTCGAAATGGCGTTTTATGTCGGACGCGGCAAGCTCACTGTCGAACATCCAATCATCGCCTTCAGTAACGGTACCGAGTCCGGCTTCGGTGAACTTCCGGAAATCTTCGGAAGATGAAAAACTGGCGGGAACAAGACTTTCCGCGGGGGATATCTTATATATCTCCGAAAACACGCGTTCGGTACCGTCGACTTCGGTGACTATGAATTCTCCCGTCGATATATCCGAATAAGCCAGGCCGAAAACCTGGTCTTTGCGTGTCATGGCAAGTATATAATTATTTACGGAGGAACTCACTACCTCGTCAGCTATAAAGGTGCCCGGGGTTATAACCCTGGTTATCTCGCGCCTGACCACCTTACTGCCGGCCGAAGGCTCCTCCACCTGTTCGCATATAGCCACTTTTCTTCCGGCCCTTATGAGTCGGGCTATATAGTTGTCGGCGGCGTGATGAGGAACGCCGCACATGGGGATTTTTTTGCCTTTAAGATTACCCCTTGAAGTGAGCGTGATATGAAGGATGGCTGTTGCGTCCACGGCGTCATCAAAGAACATCTCGTAGAAATCCCCCAGCCTGAAAAAAAGTATGGCATCGGGGCACTGTTCCTTGATCTCTAGATACTGCCTCATCATCGGCGTAAGATCCGAAGTCATGACGATCCTTTGCCTCCGCGGAAAAATTGACGAGTCCGAAAACAATAAGGGCCCACTGGACCAAAGGCTGAACTACCTCTTTTCCGCCCCCGGCCATGGACCCTTAAAGGTTTCACGCAAAATAGAATTACCCCATTGACTTTCTCTGGAACCTTTTGAACAAACCCCTCTTGTTTACTTTCTTCTGTTCGGTCTTGGCCTTTTCTTTTCTTACATCCTCGACCAGACGCTCATCCTTTTCCTGCGCCGTGACCTCAGGGGCCGCGTGATGTGCCGGAGTTTTGCCTGACTTGTCCTCTTTGCGGCTTTCTCCGGTTTTCTTCTTGGACTTGGGCTTGGCCTTTTGCCTGGTCTTTTCCCTGGCGATCCCCAGTAGGTCGTCATCCGATATGGTCCGCTTTGTCAGTTCGATAACGGCCATCTGGGCGCCATCGCCTTTCCTGGCACGGGAAGCCATTATCCTTGTATATCCGCCGGGCGTGTCCTTGAAAAGAGGGGCTATTTCACTAAAAAGGCTTTTGACCGAACTCCTGTCGTCAAGCTTACTAAAAACCTTTCTCCTGGCGTCAACTGAATCCGGGTTTTTTTTAGCGAGTGTTATTATCGGTTCCACGAACACTCTCAAAGCCTTAGCCTTAGCCAAGGTGGTCTCTATTCTCTGGTACTTCAAAAGATCGTTCCCCAGACTTTTCAACGTAGCCTTACGCCAGCTGGTACGCCTGGACAATCTGCCTTTTTTATTACAGTGCCTCATTTATCTTCCCTTCCCTGTATTTATTTTCCGAAAACAGCCTTATTCCTCTTCCTCGTCCATATCCATCCCGAGGTACAACCCCATCGATGAAAGAACGCCGCTTATCTCGTTGAGAGACTTCTTGCCGAAATTCTTATACTTAAGCATTTCGGTCTCTTTCTTGGTCACAAGGTCGCCTATGGTACGGATGTTGGCTTCGGCGAGACAGTTAGAACTCCTGACCGAAAGCTCGAGTTCCGATATAGGTTTGGACAGTTTTTTATCAAGGTCTTTTCTGTCCTTTGTGTCATCTTCTTCCTCCTCAAGATCGTCGGGAAGTTTGCCGATTGACAGGAACACGTCAAGATGTCTTTGCAGTATATTAGAAGCGTAAAGCATGGTGTCTTTGGGCTCCATACTCCCATTAGTGAACACCTCGAGAATGAGCTTGTCATAGTCGGTAATATGTCCGACTCGTGTGTTCTCGACAGCGATATTGACCCTTCTTACAGGAGAGAAAAGAGAATCGACCGGAATAACGCCTATAGGATCATCTTCGGTCTTGTTCTTTTCGGCGGGAACATACCCCCTGCCCCTGTCCACCTTCATCTCGATCTCGAGTTCAGTATCTTCGGTAAGGGTAGCGATATGATGGTCCGGGTTTATTATCTCAACGGTCTCGTCCGTTTTTATGTCCCCTGCCTTGATCTCGCCTTTCTTGCTAACGCTGAGCAGCATGGGCTTCGGGGTCTTGAAATGGGACCTGAGCACTATGCCTTTGATGTTCATTACTATTTCCGCGACATCTTCATATACCCCGGGTATCGAAGAGAACTCATGAAGAGCTCCGTTTATTTTTATCTGTGTCACCGCGGCTCCTTCTATGGAGGACAAAAGCACGCGTCTTAGAGAATTACCTATGGTCATGCCGTATCCTTTTTCGAACGGCTCTGCTATTATCTTGCCGTAGGTAGGAGTGTATGTACTGTCATCGAAAACTATGTTCCTGGGCAGTTCAAAGTTCTTAAGATTCATTGCCATCGCGCGTTCCCTCCTCTTAATATGAAAAGCGATAAACGTGCATCACTTGGAATAAAGCTCTACTATAAGGCTTTCCTGTATATCCTTACCGGCGTCATTTTTTGTCGGCAGCCTTTTTACCTTAACGGAAAGGTCATCTATAGACACTTCCAGCCATTCGGGAATACCTCTCTCTTCCAGGGCCCGGGCCTTTTCCTTGAGGTCCTTGATCTGCGCCTCTGTCCCCTTGAGTTTTATCTCATCCCCCTCTTCAACCTGATAAGAGGGTATGTTGACTTTGCGGCCGTTGACCCGTGCAAACTTGTGCCCAACTATCTGCCTCGCCGAGGCCAGTGAAGAGGCAAAACACGAGCGATATACCACGTTATCCAGGCGCCGCTCCAAAAGCTGTATCAGGACCTCGCCCGTGGCGCCTTTCGACCTTTCAGCCTTTTTGAAATAGTTCCTGAACTGCTTTTCAAGCATACCGTATATTCTTTTCGCCTTCTGTTTTTCCCTTAGCTGTATAGCGAAATCCGACGGTTTTCTTCTTCTCATCTGGCCATGCTGTCCAGGCCCGTATTCCCTTTTAACAAAGGCGCATTTGCTGGACGTGCATTTTTCGCCCTTAAGGAACAGCTTTTCCCCTTCTCGCCTGCAAAGTCTGCAGGATGGTTCTGTCCTTCTTGCCATTTTTTCTCACTCCTTATTTACTTTTGCCCTCTAGGCCTTAGTATGATGATCTTTCTCTCCGGCGGCGTGCAACCAGGCAGAGCCCTGAACAAGCGTCCGGGCGCGCTAAACTCTTCTCCTTTTCTTAGGCCTGCATCCGTTATGAGGAGTAGGTGTCAGATCCTTTATGATCTTGACGTTCAGGCCTTCGGCGCGAATGCTCCTCACAGCGCTCTCCTTACCGGAACCCGGTCCTCTCAGATAAACATCAACATCCCTTATCCCGTGGGCTTTCGCCTTTTTAACCACGTCCTTGGCCGCTATAGTCGCGGCAAAAGGAGTGGATTTCCTGGACCCCTTGTATCCAACGGTCCCCGGGGAACTCCAGCAAAGAACCTTGCCGTCATCATCGGTCACAGTCACTATGGTATTGTTGAACGTCGCATGTACATAAACACACCCGCTAGATACCTTGCGGAACACTTTTTTCTTTTTCTTCACACCGGCTTTTTTCTGCACTGTCTACCTCTCTGGTTTGATATATCCTTGACCCCCCTGGGATCGCGCGTTTTGCGGGCGGTCTTTTTACCCTTGTTCTCAAATTATTTGCCCGAGGCCTTAAGCGCCGCCCTGGCTGACTTGTCCTTAAAAGCCCCTATGGTCCTCTTTGGTCCTTTTCGTGTCCTAGCGTTTGTTTTGGTCCTCTGTCCCCTCGCTGGAAGGCTTCTCTTATGCCTTATTCCCCTGTAAGTCCCAATTCCCATGAGCCTTTTTATATTAGCGAGATTTATCCTGCGAAGATCCCCTTCGACCTGGAACTTTTCCTGGATTATCCTGGTTACAGCGGTTATTTCCTGGTCGTCCAGGTCCTTAGCCCTCTTGTCAAAAGATATTCCGGCCTCCTCGAGTATCTGTTTTGACCTGGTCGGCCCTATACCGTATATGTACGTCAGGGCGATCACAACTCTTTTATCCTTTGGGATATCGATTCCGATTATACGCGGCATTTCTTCTCCTTTGAACGTTCAAGCCCTAACAGCCAGCCCATAAACTGTAATAACTATGGACTCTCGGCTATGGACTATATTATCCCTGTCTCTGCTTGTGCTTGGGATCGGTGCAGATAACTCTTACCACACCTTTCCTTTTTATCACCTTGCAGTTGGAACAGATCTTTTTTACACTGGGTCTTACTTTCATGATCACTTCTCTCTCTTTACTATCCTGCCCCTGCCGAGATCATAGGGAGACAACTCAACCGTCACCTTATCTCCGGGAACTATCCTGATATAGAACATCCTCATCTTGCCGGATACATGAGCGAGCACTATATGTCCGTTCTCCAGCTTTACCCTGAACATGGCGTTGGGCAGATTTTCGACTATTTCACCTTCCGCTACGATCGCTTCCTCTTTAGGGCTCATGTTATCGTCTCCGCTTTTTCTCTTCCGACTATAACCGTATTTTCAAAATGGGCGCTCAGGCACCTGTCGGCGGTCACCGCGGTCCACCCATCGTTCATTATCTTTATGTCCCGTGTACCGGCGTTAAGCATCGGCTCTATCGCCAGTACCAGACCCTCTTTAAGCACAAGCCCCTTGCCTTTCTCTCCCCAGTTGGGCACTTCAGGAGATTCGTGCAGATCCTTACCGATACCGTGACCTACAAAGGCCCTGACCTCCCTATATCCCTTTTTTTTGGCCAGGCTCTGTACAGCGTTGGATATGTCTGACAGCCTGTTACCGGCTACCGCCTTATTGACGGCTTCGGTCAGACTATCACGCGTTACTCGTATAAGCTCCCGGGCCGCGTCGGATATTCTTCCAACCGGAAAAGTACGGGCCGCGTCGGCGAAAAAACCGTTCTTTTTTACCCCGACATCTATTCCAACTATGTCCCCGTCCCTGAGAACAATACTCTCGGAAGGTATGCCGTGGACCACCACTTCGTTGACAGACGCGCATATGGAAGCCGGGTAGCCCTTGTAGCCCTTGAAGGCGGGTTTCGCTCCCCGCTCGAGAATAAGAGCCTCCACTTTGCGGTCTATCTCCGCCGTAGACACGCCCGGGCGTATATCCTTCTTGATAAGATCGAAGATATCTCTTATCACTTCACCGGAGACGCGGATCCTTTCAAGTTCTTCTTTAGTTCTCAGGATCGTCATCTACAAGCCCTTCCTTCTTGAAAAGGGCGTCTATTTGATCAAAGAGCGCCGAAGCGTCCAGGTCCCCGTCCACTTCTCTCAAAAGACCCTTCCCTCTATAATAATCAATAAGATCGAACGTACTTTTCTTATATACATCAAGTCTATTTTTTACTGTCTCGGGTTTATCATCGTCCCTTAAAAGAAGCGGCTCTTTGCACTCGTCACATATCCCTTCTTTTTCCGGAGGCATATTAGTCACATGGTATATCTTGCAATTGTTAGGACATACCCTTCTGCCCGAAAGCCGTTTTATGACCACCTCGTCCGAAACCACCACATAAAGTACCACATCGAGTACCTTTCCGGTATCCGCGAGAGCCGAATCAAGTGACTCTGCCTGGGGTCTGGTACGGGGAAACCCGTCCAGAATAACTCCGTTCGAAGCGTCCGGCTTCGACATACGATCTATAACAAGCTGTGTGACTATACCGTCAGGGACAAGCTCTCCCTTCTGCATATATTCCTGCGCTTTTATCCCGGTCGGTGTGCCTTCTTTTATTGCCGCACGCAGCATATCACCTGTTGAAATATGAAGAAGAGCGTATTTTTCGACAAGTATTGACGCCTGGGTGCCTTTACCCGCTCCTGGAGCGCCAAGCAGTACGATATTCAATGTTCTGGTCGGTTTTCCACTCATGACATACGCCCCCGCACACGACCTTTTTTCATAAAACCCTCGTAATGGCGCATTAGAAGATGCGACTCTATCTGCCTCATTGTATCAAGCATTACACCCACAACTATCAACAGGCCTGTACCTCCGAAAAAGCTAGCTACCAGAAAAGGCACGCCAAGCTGGCTGTTAATTACGGTAGGCATTATAGCTATAACTGTAAGAAAAATAGCTCCGGGAAGAGTTATACGTGTCATTATGAAATCCAGGTATTCGGCTGTCTGCCGTCCCGGCCTTATACCGGGCACGAAACCGCCGAACCTTTTCATATTATTGGCTATGTCCACCGGGTTGAACGTTATCGCGGCGTAAAAATAACAGAAAAAAAGTATCAGGAGAGAATAGACCACATAGTAAAGTGGCCTGCCCATCATCAGAGCGCTGGCCACACTTTGCACACCGCTGTTAGGAACAAAACCGGCTATTGTCGCGGGAAAAAGTATTATCGACTGCGCGAAGATTATTGGAATAACACCGCCCTGGTTCACTTTGAGAGGTATATAGGTACTCTGGCCGCCATATATCTTGCGTCCTACAACTCTCTTGGCGTATTGTATAGGTATCTTTCTCTGCCCCTGGGTTATTATCACCACAGCGACCGTAACTGCTACAAACATGACCGCGAGGAACACGATCTTAAAGGGATCTATCTGAACGTCAGCCCCGGGCGATCCGGGAGTGGCCAGAGAAATAAGCTGCGCTATAGCGGCAGGCATTCTTGAAACTATACCTGCCGTAATTATAAGAGAAATGCCGTTACCTATTCCTTTTTCCTGTATCTGTTCCCCCAGCCACATTATAAAAGCCGTACCGGTGGTAAGCGTTATGACGGTCAATATCCTGAACCCCCATCCAGGGAAAGAAACTATCTGCATTCCCTGGAACCTGGCTGGATTTTCCAGCCATAAAGCGATGAAGAACGACTGTATAACAGAAAGCACTACGGTAAAATACCTTGTATACTGGTTTATCTTTTTCCTTCCCTCTTCCCCCTGTCTGGCAAGACGCTCAAGAGCGGGTATGACCGTAGTGAGAAGCTGAAGTATAATAGAAGCTGATATATAAGGCATTATACCCAGAGCAAATATGGTTAACCTTTCCATAGCCCCGCCGGAGAACATGTTCAATATACCGAAAAGTGTACCACCATGCGTTTGCGCCATGTTATCAAAGAACATGGCAAGCTTGGC
Source organism: uncultured Planctomycetia bacterium (assembly GCA_964451815.1). Lineage (GTDB taxonomy): Bacteria > Omnitrophota > Gorgyraeia > Tantalellales > Tantalellaceae > CAYVIW01. The sequence goes on from CAYVIW010000043.1 coordinate 20,964, forward strand.
CCCATCTATACCCGGAGTGGGGATATAAGAACCCACCCGGTACACTGCCAGAAGACCTAGAGTAATAAGGATCTTTTTCTTGAGATCCGGTATCTTGAATATGTTGCCTATCGATTCGAGCACTTATATCTCCCTATTTTGCGGCGTCATTTTCCCGGGAAAAAGCCTTCATCGGAACGATCTCCGCTTTGCCCCCCGCATCCTCTATTGCCTTTTTGGCCGCCAGAGAAAAAGCGTTAGCTTTTACCGTTATGGCCTTTGTAAGTTTCCCCTTGCCCAACACCTTAACGGGCGTTCTCTTCTTCTTGGATATGCCCTTTTCGAGAAGAAATGCCTTGTCCACAACGGCCCCCTCTACGATCGCCTTGTTTTCCTGTAAGGTGCCTGTGTTGACTATCTCCCATTCTTTTTTAAACTTGTTGGTAAAACCCCTTTTCGGCATTTTCCTGATAAGAGGCATCTGTCCGCCCTCAAAACCAGGATTATATACGCCTCCCCCCGACCTGGCTTTAGCTCCCTTATGCCCCTTGCCGGAAGTTTTGCCTCTGCCCGAGCCAATACCTCTGCCTTTACGTTTTGATCTTCCCTTTATGCCTGGTCTGGGTATATCCTGAATTCTAAGGACCATGTCTTTCCCTTTTGTGTTTTTAGTTCTTTTTCTTTACTTGTCGGTTTCTACTGTAACCGCCAACCCTTTTCTCTCGAGCCTCAGCCTCTTGAACCCATCGGCGGCAGCTTTTACCACATTTACGGAATTCCTCGAACCGAGGGTCTTGGTAAGTATATTTTTAATACCGGCGGCGTCACACATCGCTCTGACCGGCCCGCCCGCGATCACACCTGTACCCGGGCCGGCAGGTTTCATTATAACTCTCGAGGCCTTGAAGGAGCCTACGATCTCGTGGGGAATGGTGTCTCCTGCCATCTTGACGGTTATAAAGCTCTTGTTTGCCTTAGCGCTGCCTTTTTTAATGGCTTCCACTACTTCGTTGGACTTCCCCAGTCCTATACCTACCTGGCCTTTGCCGTCACCGGTAACCACGAGGGCGCTGAATGAAAAGTTCTTTCCGCCTTTTACCACCTTCGCTACCCTGTTGATCTTGATCACGCGCTCTATGAACTCAGACTCGACCTTTCTCCCTCTCGAGGGCTTAAAAAAGGCCGGTGCTTCTTTTTTTATTTCATCATCGCTTGCTTTATTCGGTTTTTCTGGGACGTCTTCCCTGGATACATCCTGGGCAGCTTCCGGCCGGACCTGCGGCTCGGAGGCCTTATCTTTCGCGGGTTCCGCGCCTTCTGTTCTCATCTCTTTCTTTTCCTCACTCACCATCTCTTTTTCTCCTTTTAGAATTCAAGCCCGGTTTTTCTGGCCGCGTCAGCTATCGCCTTGACAACACCGTGATATTTATGTCCGGCCCTGTCCATGACCACTTTTTTCACGCCTTTCTCCATGGCTTCCTTTGCCACTTTCTCTCCTAGAGCAACGGCAAAGTTCATGTTCTTTTTTGTATAAACATTGTTTTTGCCCTTTTCCGATCTTGCCGAGGTAGACACCCCGCATATCGTCTTGCCCTGGATGTCATCTATGACCTGTACATAGATGTTCCGGTTGCTCTTATAAACTGTCATCCTCGGACGTTCACCACTACCGGACACTTTTTTCCTGATAGATTTTTTTCTTCTTTGCCTTCTTACTATCTTTTTGTCCATCCTGTTTATCCTTTATGCGTTATGGCACATCGTTTGCCCAAATGCGCTTGTGTGCCTAAGCGATGCTCTTACCCTGTTTCTGCCTAACATACTCGCCTTCATACCTGATCCCCTTGCCCTTGTATGGCTCCGGGGGATAATATTCCCTTATCTCGGCCGCTGTTTGCCCGACCTTTTGCTTATCTATTCCTTTTATTACTATCTCCGTGGGCGTGGGAGTCTCTATTGTTATATCCTCAGGGGCGTCATAGTTAACGCTGTGAGAGAACCCGATATCAAGAACAAGGCTCTTTCCTTTAACCTGGGCCTTATATCCTACACCCTGTATCTTAAGCTTCTTCTCGAAACCCGTCGTAAGTCCCGTTACCATGTTCTGTATTATGCTTCTGGTGGTACCGTGCAGAGCCCTGTGCTGAGCCGAATCCGAAGGCCTGGAAATAATGACCTGGTTATCCTTTATCTCGACTTCGAATCTCCGAGGCACCGAATGTTCAAGCGATTTACCTTTGCCTTCGACCTTTATAATGCCGTCTTTTATATCTACCTTTACTCCCGAGGGGATATCCACGGGTTTTCTTCCTATTCTTGACATTTATGTTCTCCTGTTTGAGTTGACCGGCGGTTGATGCTCTCTACCATATATGACAGATAACCTCTCCGCCCACGCCCTGTTCCCTGGCTTCCGCATCCGTTAAAAGGCCCTTGCTGGTCGAAAGTATAGCTATACCGACACCGCCAAGAACACTTTTCACGTTCTTTGCCGGGATAAACTCTCTTCGGCCCGGTTTCGAGATCCTTTTCAATGTGTCCATAACGGGGGTCCCGTCACCTTCATACTTGAGGTAAACTTTTATTCTCCCCTGTTTATTATCCTCTACGGCCTTATAGTTATCTATAAAACCTTCTCTTTTGGCTATATCCAGTACACCTTCCAGAAGGTTAGACCTTTTTATCATAACCGTTTTTTTCCCCGCCATAATGGCGTTGCGAATAACCGTTAACTGGTCCGCTATCAGATCTGAAACACTCATTGTTTCTCCTTTTTACTTTCAAGGGCCCGGGATAAAAACCATATATCTTTAGCTCCGGGCCGAAAACCCGTCCTACCAGCTGGCCTTTTTAACGCCGGGGATGTCACCCCTGGACGCCAGCTCCCTGAAACAAATGCGGCACAGTTTGAACCTTTTCAGGTAACCTTTTTTCCTGCCGCATATCTGGCACCTTGTGATCACCCGGGTAGAGAACTTGGGCTGTTTTTTAGCTTTTTCTAATAATCCTTTTTTTGCCATTTTATTCCTTTGTTATTTTTTGCCCGGCGCGGCCGTTATTTCTTGGTAAAAGGCATCCCGAAGGCCTCAAGAAGACCCTGGGCCTCTTCCTTGTTCCTGGCCGTAGTAACAAAGCATATGTCCATACCGTGGCTCACCGTGATCTTGTCGAGTTCCAGCTCCGGGAATATAGACTGTTCCTTTATCCCCAGGGTATAGTTGCCGTTCTGGTCAAACCCGGCGCGAGAAACACCCCTGAAATCCCTTATACGCGGGATAACAAAGTTTATAAGCCGGTCAAGGAACTCGTACATTTTTTCCTTTCGAAGAGTTACCTTATACCCAACCGGGACACCTGCCCTTATTTTGAAGTTGGAAATGGATTTTCTCGCTCTTGTAAGCTGCGGTCTCTGCCCGGTTATGGCCGCGAGTTCGTTGCGAATGGGCTCTATCAGGTCCTTCTGATGGGCCATTTGCCCCATACCAACATTAACGACTATCTTTTGGATACGCGGCACCTGCATCCGGTTAGTGTATCCGAACTTATCGGTCAACGCTGATACTATTTCCTTTTCGTATGCCTCTTTAAGCCTTGCCATGCGCTATTCTTCCTTTTATTATAGAACTTCCTTACATTTTCTGCAAAACCGGACCCTCGACTTGTCCGCGAGCACATCTATCCCTACTCTCGTCGGACTGTTGCACCCCTTGCAAACTACGGCCAGGTTAGCTATGTTCACGGGTGATTCCTTGTGGATTATGCCTCCCTGCTCGTCCTGACGGGTCCTGCGGGCATGTTTTTTGGCGAAATTTATACCCTGAACTATGGCTCGGTTAACTTTAGGATATACCTTAAGCACTTTGCCCGTCTTTCCTTTATCCTTTCCGGCCAAGACCTTTACTGTATCGTTCCGCTTTATATGCAACATAACTCTCTCGCATCCCCCTCTTACTCTTTTTTCCGCTGTTTTTATCCTGTTTTATCAGATAACTTCCGGCGCCAGAGACACTATCTTCATAAAATTCTTTCTCCGAAGCTCGCGGGCCACCGGACCGAACACGCGGGTACCTCTGGGATTACCGTCTTTATCTATGATCACTACAGCGTTATTGTCGAACCTTAACACCGTACCATCCTCTCTTTTTATCGGATACGCTGTCCTGACTATAACCCCCCTGACAACCTCGCCCTTTTTAACTTCGGCGGCAGGCGTCGCCTCTTTTATGTTGCATGTTATAATGTCGCCTATCTCGGCGGTAAGTTTGCCCGACCGTCCTATTACACCTATCATTGAGGCCTTTCTACCACCGCTGTTATCCGCTACATCTAACATGGTTCCCATCATTATCATAGCTGGTTACCTCCCTCGACCTTCTTGAGGATATCCGTAAGCATCCATGACTTTTTCCTGGAAATGGGCCTTGTTTCTATTACACGCACTAGATCCCCCACGGCCGCCTCGTTCTTTTCGTCATGGGCCTTGATCTTTTTATGCTTTCTGACGAACTTCTTATATAGCGGGTGCCTCTTCCTTGTTTCCCATAAAACGGTTACGGTCTTGTCCATTTTATCGCTTATGACCGTGCCGACTATCGTCTTTTTAAGCGGTCTGGTTGGATTCACCTTTCTTCTCCTTTAATATAGTATGACATCTGGCTACATCTTTCTTGAGAGTGCGGAACCTGCCTGGCCTTTCCAGACGCCCGCTTGTGGACTCCACCCTCATCTTGAAGAGCTGTTCTTTAAGTACAGATAACTGGTTCTCTATCTCAGCTACCGTCATGTTCCTTATTTCGCTTGATTTCAACTTTGCCCTCCCCGTGATATGAACTTCGTCTTCATAGGAAGTTTATGCGCCGAAAGACGGAAGGCTTCTCTCGCCATGTCATGAGGAACACCTTCCATTTCGAAGATAACTCTGCCTTTTTTGACCACGGCCACCCATCCGACAGGCGAACCTTTACCCTTTCCCATACGTGTTTCAGCGGCCGTAGCGGTATATGGTTTGTCCGGGAACACCCTTATCCACAGTTTTCCGGCCCTGCCTGTTTCTCTCATAAGAGCTACCCTGGCGGCCTCGATCTGTTTGTCGGTCATCCAGGCGGTCTCAAGAGCCTTAAGACCGAACTCGCCAAAATTAAGTTTAGAGGACGAAGTACTCTTGCCTTTTCTCTTTCCTCTCTGCTGCTTTCTGTATTTTACCCTTTTGGGCATCATAGCCATAACTATTACACTCCTCTATTGAGCTTACTTTTCGTCTTTTCTGACCGAAGCCTTTGCCTGCGGAGAGCGCGCCGGAGAACGAGTAAGTTTTTCCCCCTTGTATATCCAGACCTTTACTCCGATAAGACCGTACGCCGTCTTGGCCTCAGAAAACCCGTAATCTATATCAGCCCTTATGGTGTGCAGGGGGATCTTACCCCATTTATACCCTTCGGACCTGGCGATCTCCGCACCGGCCAGACGCCCTGAACATTTTACTTTTATACCTTCGCCGCCGGCATCTTTAAGAGCCTGTATGGTCTTTTTCATGGCTCTGCGAAAGGCCACCCTTCTGACAAGCTGAAACGCTATATTACCAGATACTATCTTGGCGTCGAGGGCAGGGTTCGGAACTTCCTTGATATCTATGAACAGTTTGTTCTGATCCCCTACTATGTTTTGAATCTGTTCCTTTAATATTTCTATCTGGGCTCCCTTTCGGCCTATTATCAAACCAGGCCGGCCCGCATGTATTATGACGCGTACCCTCTGACTGGCTCTCTCTATGTCAACCTTTGAAACAAGAGCCTGCTCCAGATCTTTTTCGACCAGCTTCCTTATTTTAGCATCCTGCAGAAGCTGTTCCGCGAAAACATCTTTCTTGGCATACCAGCGGCTGTTCCAATCTCGTATGGCCCCCAGCCTAAAACTTATAGGATGAACCTTTTGTCCCATATCTTACTCCGCCTTTATTTTTGTCTTTTTTTAACCGATTTTTTCTTTTTCGGCGTTTCGCCGCTCTTTATCATATCCAGTTCAACGCTTATATGTGATGTTCTGTGGCGCACCGGGGTCGCCCGGCCCATGGTCGCGGCCCTGTACCTCACCAGCATAGGCCCTCCATCCGCTTTTAATACGGATATGTAAAGGTCTTTTGACAAAAATTTTTCCTGCCTATTGAAGTTGGCATTCGAAAAAGCCGAAGCCAGGACTTTCCTTACGGGAACGGCCGCCCTTTTGTTAACATTATCAAGTATGAAATTCGCCTCTTCAACCGTCTTTCCCCTTAAAAGGTCAAGAACCAACCTTGCCTTGGTGGGTGATATCCTTATATACTTGCCCTCTGCTTTCGCTATCATCTTTTGTCCTTTTTACTTTATCCTTTTTTATGTACAGACTTCCTTGCCTGGATCTGATCAGGTCTTTTCAAGCGATGTCTTCGTGGCCGCGCCGTGGGTCCTGAAAACCCTGGTAGCGGCGAACTCTCCGAGCTTGTGTCCCACCATGTTCTCTGTTATAAAAACAGGATGGAATTTTCGGCCATCATGTATCGAGATAGTAAGCCCCACGAAATCAGGCAATATGGTGGACCTTCTCGACCAAGTCTTTATAGGTTTTTTGCTTCCTGTCTGCAACATCCTGTCGATCTTTTTCCTAAGGCTCTCATCAACAAAAGGCCCCTTTTTAACAGACCTAGACATACTTATTTCCTCCGTTTTATGATCTTTTTAGTGGACGCTTTCTTCTTTTTTCGCGTCTTAAGACCCTTGGTGATCTTTCCCCATGGCGTCACCGGATGTCGTCCACCTGAAGACTTGCCTTCGCCGCCACCCATCGGATGGTCTACAGGGTTCTTTACAACGGCCCTTGATGTAGGCCTCCAACCCTTGTGACGGTTCCTGCCCGCTTTACCTATTGATATATTTTCATGGTCCGCGTTGCCGACCTTACCTATGGAAGCGTAACAAGCGGCGCTTACAAGCCTTATCTCTCCGCTGGGCATACGCAAGTGGATGCTCTCGCCGTCCTTGGCTTCGAGTACAGCGTTATTACCCGCGGATCTGGCGATTTTAGCTCCCCGGCCCGCGTCAAGCTCAACACAATATACTTCCGACCCAAGAGGTACCCTCTTAAGCGGCATGGAATTACCGATCTCTATCCTGGCCTCCGGTCCCGACTGGACCTCAGTGCCCACCTTGATCCCCGCGGGCGCTATAGCGTAAACTTTTTCCCCGTCATTGTAACGCACAAGAGCTATATTGGCCGAACGGTTAGGGTCATACTCTATCGCCTCTACAGTACCCGCAAACCCCTTCTTCGAGTATCTGAAATCTATCAGCCGGTACCTTCTCTTATGCCCGCCACCTCTTGCGCGGGCTGTTTTTCTGCCGGTATTGTTACGGCCGCCTTTTTTTCTGAGCGCGACCGTAAGGGACTTCTCCGGGCTTTTTTTGGTTATCTCTTCATACTCCGATACCGTCCCCCATCGCCTGCCGGGAGTTCTGGGCTTGTATTTCTTAACCATTTTAAGTTACCTCTATTCTGTTATCTGATTCCAGCGTCACTATGGCTTTTTTCCAGGAGGAAGTCATCCCCTCGTGGAACCTGACCCTCTTCTTCTTACCTTTTACGTTCATAAGATTTACGCCGGCGACCTTAACGTTGTAAATGCTCTCAACGGCGTTCTTTATCTCTATCTTGTTCGCGAGTTTATCTACCTTGAACAAATATTTATTGTGAACCAATATACTGGACCCTTTCTCGGTCCGTATCATATGTTTTATAACGTCATGCGGGTTTCTCATTTTAGCCTCTCAACCAGTTTTTCAAAAGCGTCTTTTTCTATTACAAGAAAATCGTTTGCCAGGACATCCCGGGCGTTTATGTTCCTTCCTTCCTTAAGGGCAACTTTATCCAGGTTCCTGAAGGAAAGTTTTACGTTGTCTGTGACCTTGTCGACCACTACAAGCGCCTTACCGTTAACCTTCAGGTTATCCAGCATCTTCCTTGATTCTTTCGCCCGGGGTTTTTCCATTTCTATCTTTATGACCGCCTTTATCATCTGCTCCATAAGGCGGGCGTTGAGCCCCGACAGCAATGCTTTTCTAGCGGCCTTCTTAGGCATAGAGTATTTGAAATCTCTTGGATGTGGCCCAAAGATTGTCCCGCCATGTCTCCAAAGCGGGTTCCTTGACGACCCCACCCTGGCCCTTCCCGTACCTTTTTGTCTCCACGGTTTAGCTCCTCCCCCGGACACATCACTACGGGTCTTCGTTGAAGCCGTGCCTCTCCTGCGGTTGGCTTCGTACATCTTTCTGGCCTCATAAAGAAGCGCCTTATTGACCCTACCGTCAAAAAGCTCCTTATCAAGGTTTATGTTATCCACGACCTTACCGCTCAGGTCGTAAACTGGTAATCTAGTGTTCATGCTTTCCATCTTTTCCATTTCCTTATTTATCCTTCAGCTTTTCCGGTGTCTTTAGCGGCCGATTCGACCGGCACTTCTTCCGCGGCCTGGCGCGGCGCTACCGGCCTTTTTTTAGCGTATCGTATTACCAGGTATGACCCATTCGCCCCGGGAACAGCTCCCTTGACAAGCACGGTATTATCTTCAGTGTTAACCTCTACCACCTCGAGATTCTGGATCGTTTTCCTCTCCGCGCCCATATGCCCGGCCATTCTAAGCCCTTTAAAAACCCTTGATGGATAGGAGCTTTGACCTATGGATCCGGGAGCGCGATGCGACATGGACCCATGGGTCTCTGAGCCTCCGGCCCATCCCCATCTTCTAACTCCACCCTGGAAACCCTTACCCTTTGAGTTGCCTGTAATATCGATGAGGTCCCCGGCTTGGAACATGGCGTTTGTGACCTCATCTCCTGTTTTTACATCCGGGGTTTCATCTACCCTGATCTCGCTGACAAATTTTTTAGGCTTGAGATCCTTAGATCTCAAATATTCCCTCTGCGGTTTTTTAACCCTTTTCTCCGATGTGTTATCGTACCCCAGCTGAACAGCGTTGTATCCGTCCTTATCGGCTGTCTTTACAGCCTGAACAGTACAAGGGCCGGCCTCGATGACCGTTACTGGTATCTTTATCCCGTCATCGGTAAATATCTGTGTCATCCCTATCTTTTTTCCCAATATTCCTGGAATCATTTTTTCCTCTCCGTTATTACATCCTGTAAGCGGTGGACAATCCCTATTTTATCTCCACGTCTACCCCGGCGGGAAGATCCAGCTTACGCAGGGCATCTATTGTTTTGGACGTCGCGTCAACTATGTCCAGAAGCCTTTTGTGTGTTTTGAGCTCAAACTGCTCGCGCGATTTTTTATCGACGTGCGGTGAACGCAGAACGGTATAAAGCTCGCGTTTCGTGGGAAGAGGCACGGGCCCAAGCACCGTAGCGCCCGTTTTCTTAACTGTCTCAACTATCTCACCCATGGAAACATCCAAAAGCTTATGGTCAAAAGATTTTAATCGTAACCTTATATTAGCTGTCTTTGACTTTTTTGTCATTTTTGGCCCTTGTTTTCCGGCTCTGTAGCACGCCGGTGATCTTATTTGGTCATCGGTTATTAGCGCTCAGTTATAGCTTCTTATGACACCACTTCGGAAATAACGCCCGCGCCTACGGTGTGGCCGCCTTCCCTTATCGCGAACCTGAGCTCTTTCTCAAGCGCTACCGGGGTTATGAGTT
>CAYVIW010000044.1:0-24795 GCA_964451815.1 uncultured Planctomycetia bacterium
GGGTTTGGAAAGATGCTTCGGGAGGTAGTCTACACTGGTTAAGTTATCCACAGGAATTTAGGTAAGAGGAGAAGTACCCCTAAAAGATTGACACCGACCCGATCAAAACTGAAATTGACAACGCCGAGTTAATGATGATAGAATAAAGCGGTTCATTGCAGAGGATAAGATCCAGCAAGAGGCAACTTATGAAAAAAACTATACTTGTGATAGATGACGACGCGGCGCTTTTGGCGACGCTCAAGGATATACTTGAAGAGGCGGGGTACAAAGTGATAACGCTTGCCGATCCGATCGAAACGGAGAAATACATAGAGACATATGCCCCGGACCTTATTATAATAGACATTTTTATGCCCGAGAGGACGGGGTTTAACCTTATTGAGGATTTCAGGGAAAAAGGCATGTATCTGGACCTTCCCAAGATCTTTCTAACCTGTCTGGACGACGATATAGAAAGGATGACGGCAAGCGCCTGCGGTGTGCAGAGATATATTACGAAACCTTTTGAGCCGAAAGAACTTATAGGATGTATAAAAGAAGTTCTTGGAGATAACTCCGGATGTTAAGACCATGACACAAGACAAAAAGATAGTAATAGCCGACGATAATGTAGAGATCTGCGAGCTCGTAAGCGAGATCCTGAAAGGGACCGGTTATGATGTAGACCAGGTCCATACGGGATACGAGCTTCTGGCTTACCTTGAGAAGAACACGCCAAGAGTTATAATACTTGACCTCATGATGCCCGAAAAGGATGGGCTGTCGATAATAACATCCATAAAGGAACTCTCCCCGTATTCACGCATCATAATATATACGGGGTATCACGAGTTCGAAAAAAGCGTCTATGCCCGGTCGGTCGATAGTTTCCTCATCAAAGGCGCCACTATCGATAAACTTATCGAGGTGGTAGAGGAACTGTCCGGATAGGTATGGAATTCAGCTTAAAACACAACGATACGTCCTCAAAGGCCAGATCAGGCATATTGACCACATCCCGCAATTCGTTCGAGACGCCTGTATTCATGCCTGTTGCCACGCAGGCGACAGTAAAGGGAGTTACGTCTCAGGAACTTGCCGATTCGGGCGTGGAGATGATAATCTCGAACGCGTATCATCTCTACATGCGCCCCGGCAAAGAACTTATACAGAAGCACGGAGGATTACACTCGTTCATGGGGTGGAATGGCTCCATAACCACCGACAGCGGAGGGTTTCAGGTCTTCAGCCTCGCGGAGCTGAGCAAAATAAAAGAAGAAGGGGTGGAGTTCCGCTCTCACCTGGACGGGTCTAAGCATTTTTTTTCTCCTGAGATGGTGGTAGATCTCCAGCTGGCGCTCGGCAGCGATATTCTTATGCCTCTTGACGAATGTGTGCGTTATCCGGCCCCCCGGGACTACGTGGAGGATTCCGTGGCTCTTACTCTCAGGTGGGCTGAGAGGTCTCGCGACAGGTTCCGCCGGACGAATTCTTCATCGGCTCTTTTCGGTATAGTGCAGGGCAGCACATATAAGGACATGAGACAGAGGTCGGCGGAAAGTACGGTTGAACTTGATATGGACGGTTACGCGCTCGGAGGCGTAGCTGTGGGGGAGAGCGGGGAGCTGATAAGCGAAATAACCGACCATACGGTATCGTTCCTGCCCGCCGATAAACCGAGATACCTTATGGGCGTAGGTACTCCCGTGGATATGCTTGGTGCCATAGCAAACGGAGTTGATATGTTCGATTGTGTTGTACCCACCAGGAACGGTCGTAACGGCCAGGCTTTCACATCCGGGGGCGAAAAAAACCTTAAGAACGCTTGTTTCAAGGATGACAGCACGCCGATAGACCCGGAATGCAGCTGCTTTGTCTGCCGGAACCATACTCGCGGCTACATAAGGCATCTTTTTAACGCCTCCGAAATGAACGGTCCGCGTATGGTATCGATGCACAACATATATTTTTATACCAACCTCATAAGGCTTGCCAGAGAGGCCATAAAAGAGGACAGGTTCGCCGCGTTCAGGGATGATTTCGTGAAGGGCTTCAGGAGGGGAGGAGGGACTTAGAGAGATCCGTTGCTGCTCACTTTTATGTTGCTTTTCGGACTTTCATTAGTATAATTAATAACAATGCGTTTTGCCAACCGTAAGATAAATCCAAAAGGAGTATTAACATGTTCACTTTAGCGTTTGCCCAGGAAACTCAGGCTGCCGCCGGCGCGGCCCAGACACAGGCCAGCCCTCTAATGAGCCTTATGCCCATCGCTCTTATATTCGTAATATTCTACTTTCTCCTGATCCGTCCGCAGAAGAAACAGCAGCAGCAGCACGCCAAGATGGTCTCGGAGCTCAAAAAGAACGACGAGGTAGTGACTTCCGGCGGTATGTACGGTACTATAGTCAATATACAGGACGATATAGTTACTCTCAGGGTGGATGACAATACAAGAATAAAGATGCAGAAGAGTTCGATCTCCAGATTGAAGAATTGATAATTTAGACTAACCCGCTTTTGCCCCCGGTCCAGCTCGATAAGCGCGGGGCTTACACAGGAAGGGAAGATATGTGGAAAAGCCTTAAATTCAAGAGTGTTCTGGTCATAGTTATAGCGGCCGCGGCCATATGGTTCTCTTATCCGCCTCTGGATGTGGTTGATGAAAATGGTGAAGTCTCTCAGGAAGGACGCATAAATCTGGGGCTTGACCTTCAGGGGGGCATGCATCTTGTTCTTGAGGTAGATACTTCCCGCCTTACGCCTAACGAGGCCAAAGACGCTCCTCAGAGAGCGGTACAGATCATACGCAACAGGATAGACCAGTTCGGTGTACTCGAACCCATGATACAGCTTCAGGGAAATGACCGCATACTCATACAGCTACCGGGTGTTACTGACAGGGATAGGGCCAAAGAGATAATAGGCAGGACCGCCCATCTTGAGTTCCGTCTGGTAAACGATGATCCCGAGCTGCTAAGAAAGGCCGCTGAAGGTCAGGCAGTTGAAGGGTATGAGATAAAGGAGATCGAAACCAGGGAAGACAGGTCAGAGACCGTACTTGTGGAGATAGACCCTATAATGACAGGGGATCTGCTTGTGGACGCTACCACTGAGTTCAGCCAGGAAGCCTTCGGCCAGCCATATGTTTCATTGGAACTCAATGACAGGGGAGCGAACATATTCTCCGATGCTACGGGCTCAAATGTCGGCAGGCGACTGGCCATAGTTCTTGACGGAGAGGTCTATACCGCCCCTGTAATAAGGGAAAGAATACCCTCGGGCAGAGCCCAGATAACGGGGAACTTTTCGGTGCAGGAAGCAAGGGATATATCCCTTATTCTGCGTGCCGGTGCTCTTCCTGCCCCGGTGGAGGTCATAGAAGAACGGAGTGTGGGCCCGGTCCTAGGGCAGGATTCTATAGAAAAAGGAATAAGAGCTATAATCATAGGCGGCATTCTGATACTCGTTTTTATGGCCGCGTACTATCTTCTGGCCGGGTTAATAGCCAATGTGGCGCTTGTCCTTAATATTATACTCATAACCGGCGCGCTTTCTTATTTCAGGGCTACCTTGACCCTTCCCGGTATAGCCGGTCTTGTTCTCACAATAGGTATGGCTGTTGACGCCAACGTTCTTATTTTCGAGAGGATAAGGGAGGAGTCCAAGCTTGGCAAAACCCTTAGAGCCGCTATACACGCGGGTTACGATAAGGCTTTTTGGACCATACTTGACGCTAACGTCACTACCCTGATAACGGCTCTTATACTATTCCAGTTCGGCACCGGTCCCGTAAGAGGGTTCGCGACCACGTTGAGCATAGGTATTCTGGCCAGTATGTTCACGGCTCTTTTTGTTACGCGCCTGATAATGGATATTATCACGTTCAACAACACGAAGATGAAAAGTCTCAGGATGTTCCAATTCTTCCACCAACCTAATATACAGTTCGTGAAGATAAGAAAAATAATGTACGCGGTCTCTATCGCGGTCATATTGCTGGGGATGACATTCTTTGTCCAGAGGGGGGACAGGAATTACGGTATAGATTTCACCGGCGGCGGGCTTCAGCAGTTCAGGTTTGAACAGGTGGTCCCGGTGGGGACGATAAGGGAAGTGCTGGCGGGCATAGGCATGGGGGAAAGCGCCATACAGGAGTTCGGGGAAGGCAGGGACTTTATAATAAGGTCAATGGAAGGCAAGACCGACCAGATAATAGAAGGTCTCAGCGAGAGGTTCGGCAGCGATTCTTTTGAGGTAATGAGAGTGGAGACCGTCGGGCCCGCTGTCGGGCATGACCTGAGAAGGGCGGCCATAAAGGCTTTTATTTTTGCCATAATAGGTATATGCGCTTATGTTTCTTTCAGGTTCGAGTTCCGTTTCGCTATAACCGCTATAGTAGCTCTGACCCATGACGTGCTTGTTTCTCTGGGGCTGATCGCTTTGACGGGCAGGGAGATATCGCTTCCGGTAATAGCGGCCCTTCTGACCATAGTAGGTTATTCCATAAACGATACGATAGTGGTTTTTGACAGGATAAGGGAAGACCGTAAATTCATGCGCAAGGCCTCACAGGAAGAGATAATAAACACCAGTATCAACCAGACACTTTCACGTACGGCGCTGACGTCTCTGACGACATTGCTTGTGGTCCTTTCGCTTTTTATTTTCGGGGGCAAGGTCATAAACGATTTTTCGTTCGTGCTTCTTGTGGGCGTTATAGTAGGTACATATTCCTCAATTTTCATAGCCAGCCCGCTTCTGATAGACTGGCCGGCAAGGAAGAGGGTCCGGAAGAGATAAGCATTGAGGCCTTTTCCGCGGCGCTCACCATTTTTCTATGCTTAATAGCAGCGTTGACAGTTACCGCGTCGGTGAAAAAGGGGCGAAGTTCGGTATACTGGTCAACACCCTTCTTTTCGCGGCAAAACTTTTTGCCGGAATATTCGGCCGGTCACAGGCAATGATAGCCGACGCCTTTCATACCGCGGGCGACGCCTTTACATCCGCCGGAGTTCTTTTAGGGTTCAGGCTTGCCGGCCAGCCGGCCGACGCCCACCATCCTTTTGGTCACGGCAGGGCCGAATCAATAGTGGCTAAACTTGTCGGGTTGGTCCTGATCGTTACCGGCGCGGCAATAGCTTATAGTTCCGTAAGGATGCTTATCGGCGGCAGGGGTTCGGAACCCGGAATGATAGCCCTTGTCGCGGCCGTCGTGTCAATAATCGTAAAAGAAGTCGCCTACAGGCGTGTTATAGGCTGGAGCAGGGAGATAAACAGCTCATCGCTTGAGGGCGACGCCTGGCATCACAGAAGCGACGCGCTTTCTTCTATAGCCGCTTTCGCGGGCATAATAGCGGCCAGAATGGGTATGGTGTTCATGGACCCTCTGGCGGGCATTATAGTGGGAGGGCTCATAATCAAAGTAGGCGTCGGCGTGTTCCACAGGGCTTATGACGAGCTTATGGACGCGGCTCCGCCCGAGGAGTTAAAAGAGCTTATCAGCTCTTCAGTCCTTGAGGTAGAAGGCGTGAAGGAAGTGAAAAGTATCATGGTCCGCAAGGCGGGGATAGATCTTTATCTCGAGGTGATAATAGGAGTGAACGGCAGCAAGACGGTAATAGAAGCGCACAATATAACTATATCGATAAAAAAGAGCATCGTCGGGCGCGTGCGCAACGTAAAGGACATAGTGGTCCATGTGGAGCCATTGGGACCGAGCGACCGATAGCCTATAGTCGGCGATCCATGGTTAGCGTCTCAGAAGTTCAGGCGCGATCTTTGCAGGAGGCAAGAAAATGATCTGGAAGACCCACGAGCCCAATCAGAGGCTTCAAAGGATACTCAGCGAAAGTCTGGGGATATCGCCTCTTTTCGCGCAGTTACTGGTTAACCGCGATATAAGGAATGTTGAGGACGCTCAGAGCTTTCTTTTCGGTGAACTTGCGGCATGTCACGATCCCCATCTTTTGAAGGATATGGATCGGGCCGCCGGGCGCATAAAAAAGGCCGTGGATAAAGGTGAAAAAATACTTGTTTACGGGGATTACGACGTTGACGGCATAACTTCTACCGCTCTTTTGTCGGACGTTCTTACCGAGATGGGCGCCGAGCACGAGACTTTTATTCCGAACCGTATAGAGGAAGGGTACGGGCTTAATATAAGGGCCGTGGCTCTTGCCAGGGACAGGGGAGTAAAACTTATCGTTACCGTAGATTGCGGTATAAATTCTGTTGAAGAGGTGGAGTGCGCCGCAAGATACGGCATAGATGTGATAGTTACCGACCATCACGAAGTCAAGGTCGGCGCTTTGCCTCCCGCGTACGCTATAGTGGACCCTCACAGAGAAGATTGCCGGTATCCTTTCAAGCATCTTGCCGGTGTAGGTATAGCCTATAAACTTGCCCGTGTCCTTATGGGCGGGAGCAGAGAGGTGGCTGACAGAAATCTGGACCTGGTGGCTCTGGGTACCATAGCGGATGTAGCCCCTCTTAACGGCGAGAACCGTATCCTCGCCAGAGCCGGTCTTGACCGGCTGAGGGTTACGGACAAGCCCGGACTCAGGGCTCTTATGGACGTGGCCGGAGTGGACCAGGACAAGCTTACATGCCGTAATGTAGGGTTCGCTCTGGGGCCAAGGATAAACGCCATGGGACGTGTCGGATCGGCGGAAGTGGCCCTTGAGCTTTTCACATGTAAAGATGCCTCGAGAGGGCGTGAGATAGCGGTAATACTTGACAGGGAGAATAAGAACAGGCAGTCGATAGAGAGAAGCATACTTAAAGACGCCGTGCAAAGGGCCAGGGGTGATCTCGCGCTTCAGGACCAGAAGGTCATAGTTATGGCCGATGAGGCCTGGCATCCCGGAGTTGTAGGTATAGTTGCCTCACGTCTCACTGAAGAGTTCCTTAAGCCCGCTATACTTATTGCCCTTAAAGGTGATACGGGAAAAGGTTCGGGCAGGGCCGTGGACGGGTTCAACCTTTTTGAGGCCATAAACAGATCAGGCGAACATCTTATAGATTTCGGGGGGCATGAAGCGGCCTGCGGCATCAGAATAAAAAAAGAGAAACTCGATGGGTTCAGGAGAAAAATAAACAGCGTAGCGGATGGCTGTTTCCAAGACCCTGCCGAGACCGTTCCCGAACTGAGGGTAGATCTCAATGTGCCTTTTTCCAGGGTGGGGGTAAAGCTGATAAATGAGCTGAGGCTTCTTATGCCACACGGCCCGGCCAATCTCGAACCCGTTTTTTCAACAGGCGGTCTCAAGGTCAAGACCCGGCCGAGGGAAATAGGAAGAAGCGGTTTTAAGTTTCTCGCTACATGCGGTAACCTTACATGCGAGGCGATAACCTTCAGGAAGAACGGCCTCGCGAGACCCTCCGCGGGGGATATAATCGATCTGGCGTATACTCCTTCGATAAACAGTTACAGAGGCATAGATTCCATACAACTGAACATCAAAGACATAAGGATGACAGGATGACGCGCCGCCGGGACAGGGATAATTTTCTATTACAAGGCAGTCTTAATGAAAGGGCCCGATGGATAAGGAAGGTCAGGTTCATCGCCGGTCTTTTCATGTTCGTGTTCTTCGGATATTTGAGGATACTGAACTGGTTAGAGTTCCCGTTCTTTGTTTTCGCCCTGGCACCGATGTTCGAGATGTTCGTGAACCAGCCTTATGAGTGGGTCCTGAAAAGGGTAAAGTCCACTAACGCGCTTATCTTCGTTAACCAGGTGCTTGATGTTCTTGCCGTTACCTGGGGCATCTATTTTGTCGGCGGGACCGATATGCTGCCCATGGTTCTGGTGTACCCGCTTATTTTTATTTTTACGGCCATAGCTCTTACTCCCGCCAAGACCTTTTTTATGGCCAATCTTTCTTTCCTCAGCTATGCCGCCATCGTATTTGCGGAAAAATACGCCATAATTCCCCAGATATCCCGTCTGCACCAGGCAGGATGCTGTGGCAGCGGCAGGGTCGACATGATACTTCTGGTCGGCGTTATGTATAACCTTATAGCCTACTACGCTGTGTATCTTACTAAAGCGTTAAGGCGTAGAGAGGAAACTCTCAATGAGAGGGTAAAGGAACTCGGTTTCTTTTACGACCTTTCAAGAATAACGGAAACCTACGGAGATCTCGACGAAAAATTCATGCGCGGAGTGGTGGAGCTCCTGCCGTCCGCGTACAAATACCCCAGGTGGATCTGCGCCAGGATAGAGTTTTTGGGGAGAGAGTACAAGACCGGCAATTTTCGCGAGACCGAATGGTGGCAGGCGGAAAGCATAAAGGTGCGGGGCGCTGAACTGGGTGTAATAGAGGTATATTATCTCAAGAAACTGCCTGTCGAAGATGAAGGGCCTTTTATATCGCAGGAAAGGATGCTGATAGAGATACTGGCTGAACGCCTTGGCAGGATAGCTGAGCGAAAGTCCGCCCGGAAAGAACTTGAGGAATACTCTCTGGAACTTCAGAGAAGCAATAATGACCTTAACGATTTCGCCTACATAATATCTCATGACCTCAAAGAACCTCTCAGGAATATAGAGGCCTTTGCGGACCTGACAGCCCAGGACTGCGAGAGTCATCTGGACGTCCAGGGCAGACGCAACATTCAGCGGATAAAGGCCAACGCCCACCGGATGTCAGCGCTTATAGGCAACCTTCTGGAACTTTCACGTCTGGAAAGAAAAAAGAACCTTCTGGAGGAAACCGATGTTAAGGGAATAGTCAGGGAAGCCGTCTCAAGGTGTGAGTATTCCATAAAGAACAGCGCCGCCGAAATATCGGTAGCCGGCGAAATGCCTGTTCTTGTGTGCGACAGAGTGCGCATTACCGAGGTTTTCGCGAACCTTATCTCAAATGCCGTAAAGTTCAGGCGGGATGAACCGCTCAGAGTTGAGATAGGCTGTGTGAAGAAGGGTCCGTTCTATGAATTCTATGTAAAGGACAACGGGCAGGGTATGGAAAAAAATGATCTGGAAAAGATATTTACCATGTTCACCAGGCTGGGAACGGAGAAGGACGAGAGAGGCAGCGGCATAGGGCTCAATATAGTGAGAAGGATAATTAAGACGCACGGGGGGAGTATAAGAGTAGAGTCGGAACCGGGAAAGGGCACCACTTTCTATTTTACTCTTCCCGAGAATCCCCAAAAGAAGGAAGGCAAAGTATGATCTGGAAAAAAGAAAAAAGGCCCACGGTGCTTGTTGTGGACGACGACATTGATACACTTTTTATATATGAAAAGATACTTTCAAAAGAGGGGTACACGGTGGTCAAGGCGGGTACGGGCAATGAGGCTCTTAAAAAAGCCGACGAGTCGGCCCCGCACGTTATAATTATGGACATAATGATGCCGGAAGCCGACGGGATGAACGCCATACTGATGCTCAAGAGCAACAAGAAAACAAGAGATATACCCGTTATAGTGGCGACCTCTGTTGAGGAACCCGAGGACCGTGAGGCGGCCCGGAATCTTGGAGTGGCGGGGTATATAGTGAAGAGCGCCGATATGGCGGGGCTATTGGCGAAAATAAAAGAGGTGCTGGGAAAATGAAGAACTATGAAGAACTCCTGAAAGAGATAAAGTCTCTCGGCGGGAAGACCGGAGAGAAAGGAATATCCGGTGAGCTGAACGAGTTTCTGGAGAGTCTTATGGAGACGGTTTCTTCTTCTCCAGCCGCCATCCTTATCAATACCGCCCGGGCTTTTAAGGACGAAGACCACTTTTTCGCGCATTGTCTTAACGTGTGCGTCCTTTCCATCAAAATAGGTCTTAAAAAGGGGTATGACGCCAGGCGCATGAAGGACCTGGCGCTTATCGCTCTCGGTCACGCGAAGGGGTATGTGAATATACCGGATGAGCTGTTACAGTGGGCGGAAAAGGATAAAGAGATGGAGGCGATCGTTAAGCTGGCGGACATTTACGATACCATGACACACCCTCCGCTTTACCGGCACGAGACCACCCCGAGCGGGACGCTTATGGCAATACTTGACGCGGACGGATTTTTTGACCGGGACCTGGTAAGGATACTTCTGGATGAACTTACGCTCTATCCCGAAGGCAGCTGGGTGGAACTTAATTCCAGACAGATAGGGAAGGTCATAAAAGTTAATACGGAGCTGCCCCTCAGGCCCGTGGTGGAGATTCTGGGCGGGGACAAAAGGACCATAGACCTTTCGGAAAGCGCATTGCTTTATGTAGCGAAAGCCCTTACCGGTGACGAGGTGAAGAAGATCCGTGAGAAGATCGAGAGGGAAGAAGAATAGCCTACTTGGACTTTTTGATCTTTCCCGCCTTGATGCACTTGGCGCAAACTTTCACACGCTTTTTCGCGCCGTCAATGAAAGCGTTAACGGTCTGCAGATTGGGGGAGAAACGCCTGTTGCTTATGCCGGTGATCCTCTGGCCGACACCACCCTTGCTCTTGGCCATTCCTCTCCGGCTGAAAGTCCTTCCGGCTACCGGTTTTTTGCCGCATATATAGCATTCTCTTGCCATTGTAAAACCTTTCCTTTATAATTAGTTCGCGCGCTGGAACAGTACGGAATAATAACATAACAAAGGGTTTTATGCAAGCGAAAAAAATTCCCAGAGATGTTCCCGTAAGGTATGTAAAAGGGGTGGGCCCCGTCAATGCCGATCTTTTCGCCAGGCTGGGGGTGGAGAACGTATCGGACCTTTTTTATTACCTTCCGAGGCGATACGAAGACAGGTCGCGCGTAGTATCCATAAAGGACATAGCTCCGGGAGATGCCCAGGCCGTCACGGGCAAGGTCATAAAAAAAAGCGTTTTTACGGCCAGGACCGGAACGCGTATATTCGAGTTGGTGCTCGGAGACGGCTCAGCCAGGGTATTTGCCGTGTGGTATAATCAGCCTTTTCTAAGCAAGGTCTTTTCACCGGGACAGGAGATCGTTTTATACGGTAAGGTGGATCTTGATAAGAGGTTGCAGATGACGCATCCGGCCTACGAGATAATAAGCGGATCTAAGGACGCGGCGGGATCGCTGGAAATAGGACGGATAGTTCCCTTCTATTCGCTTACGGAGAACATCTCCCAGAGATATATAAGAAAAGTGGTATATCGTGCCGTGGGGACGTATGCCCCGGCGGCGTCAGACATACTGCCCACGGGTATAAGGGCCCGCAGGAAACTTGTGGATTCGAGGTTCGCCATAGAGAATATACACTTTCCGCATTCCTTTGATAATCTTGAAAAAGCCTACAGAAGGCTGGTTTTTGAGGAGTTTTTCATACTTCAGACAGTTATGGCGCTAAGGAGGAAAAAGACCAGAGAAGGGGGTATTTCCCACTGTTTACATGAGGGCCTGGTGGAGGATCTGGAGAGGCTTTTTTCTTTCGACCTGACGTCCGGTCAGAAAAAATGCATAAAGGAAATAGAACTCGACATGGCGGAGCCGAAAGCCATGTATCGTCTGCTGCAGGGAGATGTGGGGAGCGGTAAGACCGCTGTCGCGATGTACGCGTTGCTCCTTACCTGCCGTAACGGCCACCAGGGGGCGTTTATGGCCCCTACCGAGATACTTGCCAGACAGCATTATGTTACGGTCAGCAAGACCCTTATGCCGCTGGGTCTTAATGTCAGGTTGCTTGTCAGCGGTATGGATGAGGAAGGACGCGATAAGGTAAAAAGGGAGATATCGTCAGGTGACGCTGACATAGTTATCGGCACGCATGCTCTTATACAGTCTGATGTCGCTTTCAGCGACCTGGGCCTTGTGATAATAGACGAACAGCATAAATTCGGTGTAGAGCAGAGAAAAGCGCTTTCGAAAAAGGGAAGCATGCCCGATATACTGGTAATGACGGCTACGCCTATACCCAGAAGCCTTGTTCTGACTTTTTTCGGGGACATGGATGTGTCTTCCCTAAGGGAAAAGCCGGGCGGCCGGAAAGAGGTCACAACTTATTGGGCGGGCGAAGATAAAAGACACGAGATATATGATTTTATATCCGAAGAGGTAAAGAAAGGCCGGCAGGCTTTTATAGTGTATCCCCGGATAAAAAAGACGGGTTCTCTTGACCTCAGATCCATAGAAGAGATGTATGAGGGCTTGAGAAAACATGTTTTCAGGGGCTTACGTCTTGCTATGGTGCATGGCCAGATGAGACCCGCCGATAAAGACAGAGTAATGGACGATTTCCGTTCGGGGGAATACGATATACTTGTGGCCACTACGGTGATAGAGGTCGGGGTGGATATTCCAAATGTGAGCGTTATGCTTGTTGAGCATGCCGAAAGATACGGGCTTGCGCAGCTGCATCAGCTCAGGGGCCGCATCGGCAGGGGAAAACACTCTTCTTATTGCATACTGTTGGGGGATCCGACGACGGAGTCTTCAGCCGAAAGGCTCGAGACCATGTCCGAAACGGACGACGGTTTCGCGATAGCGGAGAAGGACCTTGATATAAGAGGTCCGGGGGAATTTCTCGGTACGCGTCAGAGCGGTCTGCCGGAGCTTAAAGTTGGGAATATCGCCAGGGATTTCGGTATAATGGAGGAAGCCAGAGAGGAGGCTTTGGCTCTTGTGGAAGAGGATCCTTCACTTTCGGACCCTCGTAATTCAGGCCTTAAAGCCGGTATACTCGAGAGATTCAGGGGCAAACTCACGGTATAAGAGGAGTTAAGGTCGGAGGATCGCGTCAGGGGGCATATGTCATGAGGATAATAGCGGGTGAGTTCAGAGGAAGAAGGATCGAGCAGCCGCCGCTTGATAAAGCGAGGCCGACCAAAGACAGGGTCAGGGAATCGGTCTTTAATATGATAGCGCCGGAGATCGCCGGCTCAATGGTATTGGACCTTTTTTCGGGAAGCGGCGCGTATGGTCTGGAGGCTCTTTCACGCGGCGCCCGGGACTGTGTATTCGTGGAAAACTGCCCGGAATGCGTAGACGTTATAACCCGTAACATAGAGGCACTTTCACTTGGCTCCCGGTCGTGCGTACTAATGTCGGATGCCCGGGAGTACATTGAGGGCGGGTTGCCTAAAGAGTCCGGGTTCGACCTCATATTCTCAGACCCTCCATATTGTCAGCATATATCTAAAAATATCTTGATAAAGATAAACCATTATGATATATTAAATGACTCCGGAACGCTTGTTCTGGAGCATAGCTCCAATGAAGACATCCCGGGGCGATGTGGCAACGTTTCTATTTACAAACAAAAGACTTATAGAGATATAGCTATCTCTGTATTCCAAAAAAAATGACAAGAACAGCTATATATCCGGGAACGTTCGATCCCGTTACGTTCGGGCATCTGGACGTGGTAGAAAGGGTGGCTTCTCTTTACGATAAAGTATTTGTCGCTGTAGCTAAAAGCCGTGAAAAATCGCCGCTTTTTACCGCGGAAGAACGTATGTCCATGATGCATGAGGCGGTGAAAGGACTTAGCAATGTTACTGTCGAGATCTTTGACGGTCTTGTAGTGGATTACGCCAGGCGCAAGTCCTCAAAAGTGATGGTCCGAGGACTCAGGATGATATCGGATTTCGAATATGAGTTCCAGATGGCGCTTACTAATCGCAAGATCGCCCCTGGAGTGGAGACGGTCTTTATGATGCCCAACGAGGATTATTCGTATCTTTCCAGCAGGCTTATAAAAGAAATAGCGCGCTTAGGCGCGGATGTTTCAGCTTTTGTTCCGGAAAACGTTAACACTAATCTTAAAGAGAGACTGGCAGGATGAACAGGATACTTACTCTTCACGAAAAAGCCAAGAGAGAAAAAAGAAAAATAGTGCTTCCGGAAGGTAATGATCCGCGTGTTCTTAAAGGCGCCGCTTATCTTGCTTCTAATGCTCTGGTGGATGTTATCTTGCTGGGTTCTGAGCGCGAGATAAACAGAACGGCCGGGGAGCTTTCAATTTCGCTTGACGGGGTCAGGATCGTAGATCCCTCCGATTGTCCCGAAAGGCCGCGGGTAACGGAGGAATATTATCAGAAACGCAAGCATAAAGGTATCTCCAGCGGAGAGGCCGAAAGAACGGTACTTGAGAACTACGTGAGTTTCGCGGCCATGATGACACGGCTGGACCTGGCTGACGGTTTCGTGGCGGGAGCCAGCAACAAGACTTCAACTGTAGCCAGGGCCGCTATACAGTGTCTTGATATAGACAGAGAAATAGGTACGGTATCGAGTTCTTTTATCATGGAGATGGAAAACTGTCCGTTCGGAGAGGAGGGGCTTTTTATTTACGGCGATTGCGGGATAATACCTTATCCTTCTGTGCGTCAGCTCACCGGGATCGCCATAGCGACAAGCGACCAGATAAAAAAACTTTTTGACATAGAGCCCAGGGTAGCTATGTTGAGCTATTCCACCAAGGGCAGCGCGAGCGGCGAATCCGTCGAAAATATACGCCAGGCAATAGACAGGATCAGGAAGAAAAGACCGGACCTTCTCATAGACGGGGAGCTACAGTTGGATTCCGCGATAGTTCCTGATGTGGCTGAGCGGAAATGCCCCGGAAGCAAAGTAGCCGGCCGGGCGAATGTACTTATATTCCCTAATCTGGACGCGGGTAACATATCTTATAAACTGAGCCAGCGTCTTGGTAACGCGCGGGCTGTAGGCCCCATAATACAGGGTGTGGACAAGCCCTGTAGCGATCTTTCAAGAGGCTGCAGCTGGGAAGAGGTCGTGGATACGGCCGTTGTGTGCGCGATAAAAGCTCAAGGGACGTGATATGCTGATACTGGTCATTAACTGCGGGTCGTCCTCGGTAAAGTATGATCTTTTCGACGCTGTCAAGGAGAGGTCCCTGTGCAGGGGGGCAGTTGAGCGTATAGGCGAGAAAGACTCTTCCATAACCCATTCAAGTCGGGGGCAAAGTGTTAATAAAAGATCTTATTGTCCGAATCACCGGAAAGCCATAGAGATAATATGGAGTTTTTTAGGGGACCCCGGGCACGGTGTTCTGTCTGACATAAGCGATGTTGCGGGTATAGGTCACAGGGTAGTGCATGGCGGGGAAGAGTTCAGCTCGACCACTCTGGTAGACGATAACGTTATCAGGATAATAGAGAGGTTCTCGGACCTGGCGCCTCTTCATAACCCTCCTTTTCTTAAGGGTCTTGAGGGGTGTATGGCCATATTCAAGGGGGTTCCTCAGGTAGCGGTCTTTGACACCGCTTTTCATCAGACTATACCCGAAAAGGCTTTTATTTACGGCTTACCGTATGAGTTTTACGAAGAGTCCGGTATAAGGAGATACGGGTTTCACGGCACGAGCCATAAATACGTTTCCGAAAAGACCGCCGAGATGCTTAATAAACCTCTGGGTGAATTGAACCTTATAACTGTCCATCTTGGGAACGGTTGCAGTATAACCGCGGTAGAAAAAGGCAGAAGTGTTGACACCTCTATGGGCTATACTCCGTTGGAAGGACTGCTTATGGGGACGCGCGCCGGGGATCTGGATCCGTCAGTAGTGGTCCACCTGGCCAAGAAAAAGGTTCCGGGTCTGGAGGACATAGATCCTTTCCTTAACAATAAATGTGGTCTTCTGGGTATATCCGGTATAAGCAACGATATGCGGGACATACTCGCGGCCATGAAGAACGGTAATGATCGCGCTAAGCTCGCGTATGATGTTTTTGTTTACAGGATAATCAAATATGTGGGGGCATACGCGGCTGTTCTGGGCAGTGTGGACGCGGTGGTTTTTACCGCCGGCATAGGAGAGAACGTTCCGGACGTCAAAAACAGTGTAAAAGAACAGCTTCACCGGCTGTTGGGGAACAGGACAAAGTTCCTTACGGTAGCTACCAATGAGGAGTTGCTGATAGCCAGAGAAACATACAACCTCGTAAAAGGGAAAGCAAAATAAAAAAGGCGAAAATATAAGGAGAACATATGCCGAAAGTAAAACATAGACATTCAAAGTCCCGCGGGCGTAAGAGAAGAACACATTATAAGGCCGAAGCGCCGGTCGGGGTGAAATGCCAGCAGTGCGGGAAGGCGAAAAAGCCTCACCAGGTGTGTCCTTATTGCGGTTATTATAAGGGAGTCCAGATAAAGAAAATAGAGACCGTGGAAGAACGCAAGGCCCGCAGGGAGTCAAAACGCAAACAGGTTTAGCCTGACGGAGGGCAAATGAAGATAGGCTTGGACGCCATGGGTGGGGACAGAGCCCCTGAAGCCCCTGTTCTGGGCGCTTTGATGGCAATAGAGCAGTATGGTTACGATATGGTCCTGATAGGCCGGGAAGACGTTATACGCGCTGAGCTGGAAAAACACAAATATCCCAAAGGCAAGATAGAGATAATAGATGTGTCTCAGACCATAGAGATGAACGAGCCTGCCGCACTTTCGGTCAGGAAAAAACGAGATTCCTCTATTGTTGTTGGGGCTGACCTGCTGAAGCGGAAAAAGTTCGACGCTTTTGTAAGCGCGGGTAATACGGGGGCGGTCGTGTGCGCGGCTACCCTTAGCTTGCGCCTTCTCCCGGGTGTTGACAGGCCCGGTATAGCCGTGATATTCCCCACTCTTGACAGACCCTGTCTTGTGATAGATGTAGGCGCGAACATCGATCCCAAACCGCTGCATCTTCTGCAGTACGGTATAATGGGGGACGCTTATTCAAAGCATATTCTGTTCAAGGATAACCCCACGGTAGGGCTTCTCAATATAGGAGAGGAAGCCACAAAAGGCACCGATAACATCAAAGAGGCCCATACCATGCTTAACGACAGCGAACTTAATTTTGTGGGTAACGTAGAGCCCAAGGAAATTTACAGGGGTAAGGTAGATATAGTTGTGTGTGATGGTTTTGTCGGCAATGTTTTCCTGAAGGTTACCGAGGGGGTTGTGGAGGCGGCAAGCCAGTTATTGAAAAGAGAGCTCAAGCAGAGCAGCTTAGCGACTAAGCTCGGGGCGCTTCTTACGCTGCCGGCCTTCAAGAAGATAAAAATGAGAATGGACGCGACCGAGTATGGCGGTGCCCCTCTTATGGGTGTGGACGGAAGCGTTATAATAGCCCATGGTATATCTAATGCCAAGGCCATGAAAAACGCGATAAGGGCAGCCGGGGAGAATATAGCACATAAGGTCAACACGCACGTGGTGGAGGAGTTGCGGGATTTCTAATCCCTGGAAAACGGGGAAAGGTAAGGGTAAAAGTGAAAAAGACAGGTATTTTGGGTGTAGGGAAATATCTTCCGGAGAACGTTCTTACTAACGCCGATCTTGAGAGGATGGTAGATACTACCGATGAGTGGATATTCTCCCGCACGGGCATAAAAGAAAGGCGTATAGCGGCTGACAGCGAGGCCACGAGTGATATGGCTGTTAAGGCCGCAAAAGACGCTCTTTTTAACGCCGGCCTCACGCCCGCGGACATAGATCTTATAATAGTCGCTACTATAACGCCGGATATGTTCTTTCCTTCGACGGCATGCCAGGTGCAGTACAAGCTCGGTGCGCCGAATTGCGCCGCGTTCGACATTTCTGTGGCTTGTTCGGGTTATGTTTACGGTCTCGCGATAGCGGACCAGTTCATAAAAAGCGGACTTTATAAGAACGCGCTCGTAATAGCCTCCGAGAAACTTTCGGCGGTAACAGATTGGGAGGACCGTTCTACATGTGTTCTTTTCGGCGACGGTGCGGGGGCGGCCATACTGGGAGAGGTGGACGAAGGCGGTATAGTCGGTATACATTTAGGGGCCGATGGGAGCAAGGGTGATCTTTTGCAGCTTCCCGCGGGAGGGTCGCGGATGCCGGCCTCTTTTAAGACCGTAGAGAACAAGCTTCATACGATAAAAATGGAAGGCAACGTTCTTTTTAAGCATGCCGTAAAGATCATGGCGGACGCGGCTTTGGCGGTGACTGAGCCTTTGGGGATAAAAGGCGATGACATCGATATTATAATACCCCATCAGGCCAATATCAGAATACTCAACGCCCTGGCCAAGAGGATGGGCGTTGATCCCCACAAAAAAGTATACCTTAATATAGAGAAATACGGGAATATGTCGGCGGCGTCAAGCGCTGTAGCTCTTGCGGAGGCCGTGGAAGTGGGTCGGATAAAAAAAGGAGACAGGATCCTTATGGACGCTTTCGGTGGTGGTCTTACGTGGGGGGCTTTAGTTATAGAGTGGTGAGCTTACAGGCAAGAGCTTAGCTGGAAAGAAGAACGACAATAGAAAGGAAGCGCATGGATAGGAAATTTGGATTGTTATTCCCCGGGCAGGGGGCTCAAAGTGTAGGGATGGGCAAGGAACTTTATAGCGTCGAGCCCGCGGCCAGATGGGTGTATGAAAGAGCCAATGAGGTGCTTGGAAGGGATATAAAGACTTTATGTTTCGAAGGTCCGGAAGATGAACTGAAAACAACAGCCAACAGTCAGCCCGCGATATTTACTACAAGTATAGCCACACTGAACGTTCTCGTTGAAAAACTCAAGGGAGCTCCCGTAGGCGAAGAAGGTAATGAACTTTTTTCTTCGGAAGATCTGGTCCCGATAGGCTCTGTTGCGATGGGTCTGAGTCTGGGCGAGCCTACGGCACTTGTGGCCGCGGGAGCTTTAAGTTTTGAGGACGGGCTCAGATTCGTGGAGAAGCGAGGGGCCTTTATGGATGAGGCTTCAAAAAAGAACGAAGGCCGGATGGCTACCATATTGGGGCTTGAATTGAAAAAGGTCGAAGAGATCTGTACAGGCATAGGGTGCCAGGTGGCAAATCTTAATTGTCCGGGACAGGTCGTGATATCCGGACATGCCAGTAAGGTGGAGCTTGCCGCGGATCTTGCGAAGAACGCCGGAGCTAAAAGAGTGGTAATGCTTAAGGTTAGCGGGGCTTTCCATTCGGAACTTATGGCTGAAGCCAAGCAAAAGCTCAAGGCGGTTCTTGAAACTATGGACGTCAAAGAGCCAGTTATAGATTTTATCAGTAATATAGACGCCGAGATAACGAGGGACCCCGAAACGATAAAGAAAAAACTGGCCGATCAGCTTGATTCGAGGACCCTCTGGGAAGCTTCCATGAAAAAGGCTTATTCCCTGGGCATAAAGGAGTATCTTGAGATAGGGCCCGGTTCGGTACTTGCCGGTCTGGCCAAGAAAATTGAGCCTTCGCTTAACGTTACATCTATTCACACCCCCGAGAATATACAGGCCTTAGTGTCCCAGAAGGGAACTTCTTGATATTTTCCGAAAAACAACTTGTCGTATATTCCCCGCAGTCGTTAGTGCAATAAATATCTAGAAACAGTTTTTTTAATTGACTTTTACCAAAAAAATGGTATACTATAGTTAAATAATAAAAAGCGTGATTTGTTTTTTATACTTTAGGGACAAGCTGATATGAAAATCATGAGGCGCGTTACATTTATTTTTATGATAGTTACGTTCGGTCTGACCGTTCCCAAAACTGTTTTGGGTTCGCCCTTGCAGGCTGATACGAGCGCGGTGTCATCAGATAATATTCTTAAAGAGCGTATCAGGGATGGGGCGGGGATGTCGCTTCATACCGTTAAACCGAAAGGCACTGATTTTGATCTAACCGAAAAGTTATTACTTAAAGGTTCTGTCAGGGCCGGGGAGGATATCGCCCGGTCGTATTACAATAGAGGAGTTACTTTGGCCTCGACAGGGGAATACGAAAAGGCCATAGAGAGTTTTGACATGGCTCTACGCCTTGATAATGATCTCCCGTTTGCCTATTACAATCGGGCCATAATATACGCGTTCGTGTCCGAATACGACAATGCCATCAGGGATCTGGAGAACGCTGTGCGCATAGAACCCTCGTTCTATGAAGCCAGAAATTATCTCGGTGTATTTTACGGCATAAATGGGATGTATGAAGAGGCCATAGAACAGTACGAAGAAGCTATAGAGTTTGCCCCGGGCTATGCCGACGCGTATTACAATATGGGTGTGGCGTACGGGGCCATAGGCGAACATCTAAAAGAGATCGATTGCTATATTAAGAGTATCGAGCTCGACCCTTCTTCATACAGGGCGCTGAATAACCTGGGTCTTCTTTATAGTATGGTGGGCATGTATGAAGAGGAGATAGAATGCTATCGTATGGCAGCGGCGATAAACCCTGATTTTGCCGATGCTTTTTACAATCTTGGTTTGGCTTATTGGACCGGGAATGATCATAAGGCGGCGATAGATAATCTGGAAAAGGCTCTTTCATTACAGAAGTTCTCGTTTGATACGGCATATAATCTCGCGGTTCTCTATTTCTCCATAGGAGATCATGATAAAGCCATTGACCTGTACGGGGAGATGATCTCGAGATACCCCGATCATGCTCGGATCTATCACTACCTGGGCATGGCTTATGGTGAAAAAGGGCTGGTGGAAGAAGAGATAGATTCCTACATAACCGCGCTGGAGATCGATCCTTCTTTAGCGGAAGTTTATCTGGATCTCGGCGCTGCCTTCAGTCTTAAGGGTGATACCGCCAAGGAGATCGTATGTTACAAAAGGGCTGTCGAGCTGGAACCCGGACTTGCCGACGCGCATTATAACCTGGCCGCGGCCTACAGGACCATGGGCATGGGAGATAAAGAGTTGGGCCATTTTGAAAAGGCCATCGCGATAGATCCCCGGCATGCCATGGCGCATTACGAACTGGGTTCAGCCTATCAGGCGCGTGGCAGGGAAGATGACGCGGTGGAGCATTATATAAAGGCCATCGAGATAGATCCCGGCCTTGCGGGGGCTCATTATAACCTTGGTGTAATATATGGATCACGCGGGCTTTATGACAAAGAGATCCTGCATTATGAGAAGGCCGTAGACGCTGACCCCGGCCTCAAGGAGGCATATTTCAACCTCGCCATGGCTTTAAAAGAGAAGGGCCTACGGAAAAGAGAAACGCGGTCCTATCTGAAGGCCCTTGAGGTAGACCCCGGCTTTGTTCCTGCCAGGGCCAATCTTGCCGCTTCTTTGCTCGATCAGGGCGATATTTCCGGAGCCATAGAACAGGCGGGCAAAGTATTAGAGATCAGAGATGATAATGCCTATGCTCATTATACGCTCGCGATCGCCAATTATTACAATGAAAATTACGATAAAGCCGCGTCTAATTTTGAGAAAGCCGTAAATTTGGGATTTAATGTTGACCCCGCGTTAGGCGATGTCCTGGGTAAACATAAAGGCGTGGAATAATATAGAAGAAAAAAAGATACAGGAAGGTTATTATTCCGCGCGCAAGGAGCCGTTGGCAACAACGGCTCCTTTTCTTTAAAAATACAGGTTGTTTCGAATTTGAAGTGGTCTCCCGCCGGATCTTGCTGGTTGTTGAGTGCTTTTATGTTTGCCAAAAAGATGTTTTGGTATTAAAATGACCTTATAGTGTAAGTGTTTTTTTTATAGGTATATGTGTTAAATACAAAGGAGGGGAAAATGGCAAAAAAATGTTTAGCGCTCTTGGTAGTAGTAGTTTTTGTCTTTTCATGCGCGCCGGCGGCTTTCTCTTTTTCGAACGAGGAATATGCCGAGTACCAGGCTCAGATGGACGAGTTCAGTGAGCAGATGCAAAGTTCAAGAAATGATTTCAAACAGGAAATGAGAGATCTCAGGGTGGATTACGGCAAGAAGTTTCAGCAGCTTGATTCTGATGACACTAAAGGTCGCCGTCAGCTTCAGGCTCAGAAGCGCCAGGACCGCAAGGAAATAATAGAGAGGTACAGGGCCGAACAGGACGGCATAAAGGAAAAGGTAATGAAGGCAAAGGCCGAGATGAGCGCTACAAGAGGAAAAAGAGCCAAGGCCGGGGACAAGGATTGGAAGCAACTTAAAGCCGCCGCTATGATGAAAGGCGCTGGTAAGACAGGGGATCAGTGCAAGTGATCTGAAATATAAATTTAACAAAGACAAAAAAGGGCACTCTCATGGGTGCCTTTTTTTTTGATAAAAAATCAAGTTAACCTGGTTAATATAACCAGGTTAACTTGACCAGGTTAAAAGTTAGAGAAAAATAATGTGAGCTTTTTCGGGATCCGCCGGGATCCGCCAGCAGAAATTCGCTTTGCGTGTTCCTGTAAAATGTTATAATATAAGCGGATAAAGGATCGGAGGTGAGCGTGGCGACTTTTGAGTACAGAAAGCTTTTCCGGGCTGACGCTGTGATTAAGGTTGAATTCACGGAAAAAGATGGTAGCGGTTTTAAAGGTATAGGGTTTTCCAAGACCATCAGCCAGACAGGCATCAATATAGTGGTCGACAAGCCTCTGGAGGAGGGCTCCGTACTTGATCTTATATTGCATATTGAGCTTCCCGGCGGGCCGGTAAGGGCAAAGGGAGTTGTTGTCTGGAAAAAAGAGTGTATGTTCGTACCTGAAAGCGGGAGAAAATACTATTCCGTCGGGGTTCAGATAAACGAGATGTCTTCCGGGGACGCCATAAGGGAGTCTGATTATGTGAGGGATTTTCTTATACGTAAGAGCGAAGAGCAGAACAGAAAACTAATTCAGGCGCTGGAGAATTCCCGGAGGACCACACATGACGAATAAAAAGAACCGGACTATTTTAGTGGCGGCGGTGTTAGCGGTTTTTCTTTTCCTCCAGTTCTTTAAAGGAGCGGCGATCGTTGCGGCCCAGGAAGCGTCCGAAACGGTGACCTTGCGAGTTGACGGAGTGGTTATAGACGGTAATTTATGGGTCAATCTTGAAAAAGGAGAGAAGTGGACCTATCTTTTTGGTTTCGAGGACGGCGCCCGCAACACGGCCATACATTACGTGCCTGACGAGGGTACAAGAGACATGATCTACCAGGGGCTTCCCACTCGGCTGATGGAGATAAACTCGATAGACGAACTCGTAAGGGAGATAGACAGGTTTTATTCCGTCGAGAACAATAGGACCATTCCGGTAAATTCGGCTCTTTTAGTTGTGCGCAGCAGGCTTACGGGAGTGAGCGAGGAGAATATAGAAAAGTACCTGAGCTATATAAGAGGAAAAGAGAAAGAGAATTGATATGACGCGGCGGTTAATGCTTGAGATAAACGGGGGAACAAGTGTTCTTATGGAGCGTAGCCGGAGGAGCCGGAGCGTGAATATTTTTGTCTCTCCCGCAGGCGTCAGGGTGGCCGTACCGTACTGGGTTTCCTTCGCCGAGGCGGAAAGTATAGTGAGAAAGAGGTTCGGGTGGATAGAGCGAAACATTCTCAGAATGGAAGAGTTCCGCAGGACTTATGTTCCGGAACTTTTGGAGATGCCGACCGAAAAAGAAGCCAGGGAAAAAATAGAGAATAAGCTGAAATGTCTGGCTGAAGAGCATGGGTTCTCATACAACAGGCTTACGATAAGAAGACAGAAGACCCGTTGGGGCAGCTGCTCTCACAGCAACAACATAAGCCTCAATATATGCCTTGCCAGGTTGCCCGCTGATCTCATGGAATATGTGATACTTCATGAGCTGGTCCATACCCGGGTAAAAGATCACGGCCGGGTTTTCAGGAGAGAGCTTGACAGGCTTATCGGGGATTCCCGCGGGCATGAAAAACGTCTTAAGGGGTATCACCTGGAGCTTTTGGGGTCATTCTAGCGGAGTGGCGTCAGAAGCGTAAATAATATCGGACACTTCCGATCTCTTGATCATGGTTGTAGCCAGGCCGCGGCCCATGCTGACATCTATAGTTACGGAGGTATCGGTAACGCTCAGCACCTTTCCCTTAAGCTCGCCGCCGCTTTTTAAAACAACTGTATCCAGGTCTTTCCCCCTGGGAGCGGTCGTGACCCGTACTTTTCCCAGGCCTTCCATTATGTGGCTTATAGGCTCTTTCAGGGTTTTTCTGTAGGATATGAACGCGAGAGAGACTGTTAACAGAATGGCGAGTATGATACAGGCGAAACGCCGCAATTTGAGGATAGTTATCCTGGATGACATTGTGGTCCTGTTGCGTCCGCGACGTTTGGAAAAATACATTGCCTGGTCGGCTTTTTTTATCAGCTCTTCCGCTTCGGTTCCGTCGGCGGGAAATCCGGATATGCCGCAGCTAGCGGTAAGTTTGAAAAGTTTGTTCCTGTATAGAAAAGGCCTGTGTGTGAGGTTGTATTTGAATCTGATCGCCATGTTCCAGGCTTCTTTCAGGTTGGTGTCTGGTAGTATTATAAGGAATTCATCCCCGCCATAACGGAAGGTTCTTGATGTGCCCTGTGGGAAGGAAAGGCGAAGGGTGCTAGAGAAATATCTGAGGACCTCGTCCCCGAACAAGTGGCCGAACTTATCGTTGAACTTCTTGAAGTGGTCAAGGTCCAATAGTATTACGGAGAACTTTCTTTTCCGAACTCCGGATTCCATCAGCAGCTGTTTGAGATAAGTGTCGAAAGACTCCCTCAAATAGAAACCCGTCAGAAAATCTCTTTCGGCAAGCTTTGACACTTGAGCCCCCTTTGGCTTTATGTTCCCGCCGATCACCGTTAAGTATACCATATGGCAAATCTATATGGAAGTTCACGGAGGCCTTTCTTTCGTATTGTACAGAAAAGGATAAAAACATATTCTCTTCTGGTTTTAGTCTCAATAGGTGGGGGGAAGAGCGGTATGCTATCGAGGGGACCTACGATTTCCTCTGCGAGGAAATCGTCCTCAACGTTCCGCTCGCAACCCGCCATCACCTGGATATCGCGGGGCGGGACCATGCTTGCTCGCTTCACGGTGCCCCTCGACAGCATACCGCTCTTCCCCCTTTTTTATATTGTGGGGATAGGTGAAGAATAATTATAAAAATAGCTGAAATGGAGCGCAGTTCTTAATTCGCCTTGTAGATTTGAACTGGGCCGGGTTTGTGATATAATACATGCAAATGTCAA
>CAYVIW010000045.1:0-12964 GCA_964451815.1 uncultured Planctomycetia bacterium
GTAGCGGGCATATTTTCCATAATAGGACTGCCTTTCCTCAAATATATGGACAAGATCGGTAAGTACCGGCCGAAAACCCTGATAGATTATCAGGTGGAATGACCCGGAAAATCGAAAAGTTTGCTTTTCACCCGCCGGGACCTTATACTTTACTCATGCTGAAAAGACTTTTTCTCCTGATCATAATACTGGCTCTAATGTCCGTGCCCGTTCTCGGCGGTATAACTGAGGAACAAACGCCACGCCTCGGCGTATGGATAACCGTTTTTTCTCCCGAAAAGGTCCTCTCTTCCAGAGAGAACGCCGACCAACTTATCGCTATATGTGAAATTTCAGGTATAAACGATATATATCTCCAAGTTTATCGGGCCGACCGGGCTCATTATAACTCATCCTTGACGGATCCAACCCCTTTTCAGAAAACGAAAGACGAAGCCGGGGAAGACATTATCCCCTATCTTATTGAGCGCGCTTCCTCCTCCGGCATAAGGGTACACGCCTGGCTTAACCTTCTGAGCCTTGCTCATAACAAAGACGCTAATATACTTAAAAAATACGGCGATGATGTGCTCACCTTCGACCAGCATGGAAGACCATCTATGGCGCTCGAAGCCAAAGACACTCTGGACAAGTATTATATCCGGGAGAACCAGCTTTTTCTCGAACCCGGAGACTGGCGGGTACGCGAGTATCTGGGGAATATAGCTGAAGAAGTGATCCGGAAATATCCGGAACTCCACGGACTGCATCTGGATTATATACGCTACCCCGCGGTAGTCCCCTTTATCCCCGGTGGACGTTTTACCTCCCACGGAATAAGCTACGGCTACAACAAAATGAACCTTCTGAATTTTACAAAAGCTACCGGACTTGACGCCACCACAATGGCCATGAACCGCGATAACGCCGCCAAATGGGACTCATGGCGAAGAGGACAGGTCACCCGCCTATTAAGCTACATCTCTGAAAAGGTCAGAAAAACAGATCCGCAGACGGAGATATCGGTCACCGTGGTGCCTTCTCTGGACAAAACACACCTTGTTACATTTCAGGATTGGACAGGTTGGCTGGATTCGGGTCTCGCCGACAGCGTGATACTGATGAACTACACCGTTGATACGCCGCTTATGGAGCTTCACTCCGCTTCATGCCTGGCGGCCGGAGACCGGGAAAAGACCCAGATAGGTATAGGTTCGTATCTCCTTAAGGACGATCCGGCAAATATGAAAAAGCAGATCGAAAGCGCCAAACTTCTTTCCCCCCAGGGAGTAGTTCTCTTCTCGTATGATGAGGTCGCCTCCAGCGCCGACCTTCAAAAGTTCCTTTTCAATGCTTTCGGGAAGAAATAAGAAAGGTCAGACCGCGTCAGGCCCCGCGGCTTTTCTGAGCCGGTTCATGACCGCCAGAGCCAGACCTTTTTCCTCTATGCCCTCGGCTATTATGACATCCACATCCTCTCTGTCGAATTCCCTGAGTATGTGAAAAAGCCTCGAAGCGCAGATCCGGGGATCACCTTCCGGGCCCAGCACTTTTACGTCCGCGTCCCCGTAATGGTCCTCGTGCTCCTGAATGGACATTATCCCCGTCTTATGCCCTCCGGAGTCAAGATCCCTGGCCAGAGCCGTTACTTCCTCGACCTGAGAAGGACCTTTCTCCACTACGATCACCCTGGCTTTGGGAGAATAATGCTGGGGATATTTTCCGGGCGCCCCCTCGATCTCTCCCATGGCGGAAGAGATCTCGACGGCCCCCATTAACTTTTCTATCTCCTCCGCCTCTGCCCCCCCCGGACGCAATATCACGGCCCTGCCGTTGACAAGCTCCACCACTGTAGACTCGACCCCTATATCGGCAGGTCCGGCATCGAGCACCAGATCTATCCTTCCGTCAAGGTCCTCCATAACATGGGCGGCGGTCGTCGGAGAGGGCCGGCCGAAAAGGTTCGCCGAAGGCGCGGCTATGGGAAAGCCGGCTGTCTCTATGAGTTTTCTCGCTACAGGATGCGACGGCATCCTGACCGCCACCGTATCAAGCCCGGTGGTCACCAGGTCGGGAACGATATCGGTCTTTTTTACCACTATGGTCAAAGGTCCCGGCCAGAACCTTTCCATAAGCCTTTCGGCCTCCAGAGGTATATCTTTTGTCAGAGTATGGATATCTTTCTTGTCGGATATATGGACTATCAACGGATCGTCCAGGGGCCGTTTTTTGGCCTCAAATATGCCGGCAACGGACTTCGGGTCAAGCGCGTTAGCGCCAAGCCCGTAAACGGTCTCGGTCGGGAACGCCACAAGGCCCCTGTTCTTGATGATCTCTACGGCCTGTTTTATAAGGTCGAGCTCTATATTGAGCGGATCTATTTTGAATATGCGTGGTTTCATGTTGTAGTGAAACGCTATGACATCTATCTTAAGATAGATGTCATAGCGTTAAGAACGATCTCTTCCCTGGTTTACAATTCTTTGCCGGTCAGTATTCTGTAGGCCTGAATATACTTTTCGCTGGTCTTAGAGACTATCTCTTCCGGAAGTTCCGGCCCCGGGGGGGTCTTGTCCCAATCGATGGTCTCGAGGTAATCTCTCACGAACTGCTTGTCGAAGCTTTTCTGCGGACGGCCGGGCTCATAGTCATCTTCCGGCCAGAACCTTGACGAATCAGGGGTGAGCACCTCATCTATAAGTATTATCTCGTCGCCTATCTTACCGAACTCGAACTTGGTGTCGGCGATTATTATGCCTCTCTCCCTGGCGTAATCCCTTGCCTTTGAATATATCTCCACGCTTTTCTTCTCGACAAGATCAAAAACATCCGCTCCGAGTTCCTGTCTGGCCTCTTCCGGGGTTATGTTAACGTCATGTCCTATATCGGCTTTTGTGGATGGAGTGAATATCGGCTCGTCAAGCTTATCCGATTCCCGAAGACCCTGGGGGAGTTCTATGCCGCATATCTTTCCGGTCTTCTGATAATCTTTCCAGCCCGAACCGGATATATACCCGCGCACTATGCATTCCACGGTAAGGGGCTGAGCCTTTCTGACAAGCATGGACCTTTTGTCCAGGACCTCACGATGTGCCTCGAGTCTCGGATCGGAAGAGATGATCTCATTTATATCTGTTGTTATCTTATGGTTCCGGACCGTATCTGCCATAAGGTCGAACCAGAACTCTGATATCAGATTGAGGACCTTCCCCTTTTCCGGGATACCGTTGGCCATTACAACATCAAACGCCGATATCCTGTCTGAAGCCACAAAAAGAAGATTTTCTCCCAGGTCATATACATTCCTGACCTTGCCTCTTCTTACCAGAGGAACATCCTTTATCTCCATATTCAGAACTGTACGGGTGCCGGTCATTTTCCCTCCTTTTCGAAAACAAAAGGTGAAACATAGTCGCCATGCTTCTGGCGACATTCCTCGAGACGTTTTTTCTGGTCTTCCATGGCCTTTATAAAAGCATGCGGCGTGTCAAAGACCTTTGTATGGTATATTTTGAGTATCCTCTCCTTTTTGTCGAGCCTCTCGGGGATCCGGAGCATGAACTGTTCCTCATACTGCTCTCTGGTATAGTCCTTGTCCAACAGGTCTTTGAATATTTTTTTGAGGTCGTCATACCTGGGGATATATCCGGTGGGCATCTTTATGGCGTCTACCTCGTCGTTTATCCTCATCTCCATCCATTTCACCCATACATGTTTGTCTTTCATACCGTTGAGGAATTTCCCGTCCTTGCCCTTAAGGAAATAATTAACGTGGAATATTACAGGCGGAACATCTACGCCTTTGACAATGTCCAGGTTATTCTGTATGTACCTTCCTATGGGGATAGAAAGGAAATCCAGGTTCGCCATAAGGTTGAACCTTCGTACGCCTTCCTGACCGAGGGTAGCGGCAGTGGTTTCGGATTCTATTGTTGCCGCCTGTGTTAATATTCCATGCTCCCAGTCAAAAGACTGCTCAACGGGCATATTGGTGTCGGAGTCCCTCCCGCCGTATATGACGCCGCCTATCTCCACCCCTTCGGGGTTCTCAAGGTTTTCGTCACAGTTCGCGAGCTCTTTTATGGCAATAGTATATCTGGCGTTCTTATGCGCGTAGGGCACTTCCTTGTCGTCAGGGCCTTTCATGCCTGGAGTCCATTTCCCGGCGTAATTAACGCCTGCGGTCGGCGCATCCCTGCCGTCCCCCAACCAGCGAGGGTTATTCGACCGGTCGATCAGTATATTGGAAAATATGAGCTCCCCCGGACTGGTGAGAGCTTTAAATATGGCAGGATCGTTTTCATGGCTTACGTCCTGGATTATGCCGAATATGCCTTTCTCGACGTTGACTACGCGTATTTTGCCGTCAACTGATCTAAGATAAGCGATATCGTCACCTATTATCTTTTCACCCTCAAGCATGGCTGTGGCCGTCTTACCGCAGGCCGAGGGAAAAGAGCCTGTAAAATAGGTCACCCTCTTCTTATCCGGACCATGAACACCCATAACGAACATGTGCTCGGTCAACCAGCCTTCTTCGGACGCCCTTTTTATGGCCAGCCTCATAGCAAGCTTTTTAAGACCCACAGTGTTCCCGGCGTACTGCGTATTCGCGCTGAACACCATCTCTTCCTCGAGGTCGATATAGACCCTTCTTTTCATAACGTCGCGGCTGACGTTGCCCTCAAGAAGCCCGGCCGTATGCGAGAACCTGAAAAATCTGCCGGAAGAACCTATCTTCCTGAACTGCTCGTATCCGGACCTGTAAAGAATGTCCTCGGAATGGGCCACGTAGCATGAATCCGTTATCTGAACAGCCGGTATCGAGAACTCGGAATTAGTGGGCCCAAGGCAGAAAAAGCATACATACATCTCTCTGCCGGCCATAGCGTTCTTAAAAAGATCATGCACCTCTTTCAGGCCTTCATCTCGGTCCATGGATTTTATATCCGAGCCCAGGACCTCGTCAGGCCTTAAAAGATACTTGGTGTTGATCTTATCCCTTCCCTGGTCGTAATAACCGTCAAAATGGGCGGTATGGCCCTCTATCGCGAGAGACCTTTCCTCGCCCTTCTCGATCGCTCTCTGCCGGATATAAGCGGCCTCTTCAGGAGCATCCGTTCTCACGAAAACAGAATCAGGGTTGAATAATTCCACATATCTGGACACAAAACCGTGCAGCTTTTCATTGTCCAGAGACTCAAGTTTTTTGAGGTTCTTCTCATCACATTTCTTTTTAAGAATATCCAGATATTCTTTTTTCATGCTTTTTTCTCCATTTTTTATATTACAAG
This sequence comes from uncultured Planctomycetia bacterium, assembly GCA_964451815.1. Classification (GTDB taxonomy): domain Bacteria; phylum Omnitrophota; class Gorgyraeia; order Tantalellales; family Tantalellaceae; genus CAYVIW01. The sequence goes on from CAYVIW010000045.1 coordinate 5,274, forward strand.
ATCTTCTTTTCAGCTTCACCGGAGCCCCAATATAGTACAACATTCCTTAAATCATGTCAAATTCGTAATGCTCAAAAGTAACGTCAGCCAGGAAAGGACCAGTATGCCCTGCCGGGGCACCGTGAAGCGAGCAAGCATGGTCCCGCCCCGCATGTTCTTGTGGGGGCGGGTTGCGAGCGGAACGTTGAGGACGATTTCCTCGCAGGGGAATCGTCCGTCCCCGGCAGGGCACACCGGTCCTTTCCTGACCGCGCGATGATCTACCCGCATCACAAGGAATAACTGTCTCTTGACCCGAGCGGCGATCGATTATATAATCAGATTGTCTATAACAATACGAACGGAGACTCATATGAGAAAAACCATAGTTATGATATTGATGTTATCTTTCGCGGTCTGCGCTGCGGGATGCTCAAGCACATATAATATGCGTTCCCTGGCAGGAATAAATGTCAGGGACCTGGAACAGGCGAAAAGTTCGGGCAAGACACAGACTTTCACCGCGCCGTACAATGAGACCTACGACGCTGTTCTCAGGATCCTTGAGGAAAACGGTCTTACAGTTTACGGCGAAAGCCGAAAAAAACGCCTGATCGTGGCGATGGGCTTCAAAAAACAGATCGATACGACGCGGGTGGGGATATTCTTCGCTCCCGTATCGGATTCATCAACACAGGTCACTCTGAGCTCTCTTAGTTCCGCGACCATGGAAAAAGCCGCGAGTATAATTTTTGGCGGGTTAAGGTCCTCTCTTTAGAACATCAGGTTCCAGTCATCGCGGGAATATTTAGCTCCGACGAGTTCCGCAAGATCGTTCAGGTCTCTCGCGGTAAGAAGATATTCCCCTTCCGCCGGAAACGCCCCGGATATAATGTCTTTTATCTCACGCGGTGAACAGCCCAGATTTGAAAGGAACTCTTCATGGGGTCTTGAGGCTCTGTATTCAGGTTCTTTGGGCGGGTATTTGAGATACCGGGAGATGGCGCTTATATCCATATCGTAGAGAATAGTGCCGTGATGCAGGAAATGCGTCTTTTTCCTGGCCTGAGCGTTGCCGGAGAACTTCTTGTCCCCGAGAGCCAGGTCCGAGACGGGAAAGAAATTCACGTCTCGCCCTTTCTCCCTGAAAGCCCGCGCTATATCTTTAAGCACCTTTTCGTACGAAAATATGATCTGCCTCAGCTTATCTTCCCTGGAATAAGAGAGGATAAGCGAATAGTTCAAGCACCCTTTGCCCTGCAGCACCGTGCCGCCACCTGACAGACGCCTTATTATCTTAAGGCCGTCATTGTGGCATTGCTGTATAAGGCATTCCTCATTGACCTTGCCCGCGCGACCAAGCACCACAAAGTATGCCGCCGTCTCCCAGAACCTGATGGTCTCCCCTTCCTCGCCGGCCTCGGCTTTAGAGAGAAAAAGTTCGTCCAGCGCCACGTTCTCTTCTGGAGAATCTGTAGAATGCTTTATAAGTTTCATTTGTGTTTCAGCGTTTCAGCGCCGGGAAAGTGGATCAGTCATGTAAACACGCCACATCCATGTCTTTAGCGGCTTTTACCTCGTCGACGCGGCCTACCGGAGAGTTTTTTGGAAAGTCTTTGAATACCCCGGGAGATCTCTCGACGAGTTCCGCCAGCTCTTTCATTATCTCGACGAACTTGTCAAGCGTATCTCTTGACTCGGTCTCGGTGGGCTCTATCATCATAGCTTCTTTGACTATCTGCGGAAAATATACCGTAGGCGGGTGTATGCCCCTGTCAATAAGGGCCTTGGCGATATCAAGCGCCCGAACGCCTTTTCCCGCCTGGCGGGAACAGGATAGAACAAATTCATGCAGACAGTTCTCCGCATAAGGTATGTCGTAATGTTCACCGAGCCCGGCTTTTATGTAATTCGCGTTGAGGACCGCGTTCTCGCTGGCCTCTATCAGGCCCTCTTTGCCAAGTAGAAGTATGTACGCGTACGCCTTGAGCAGTACGCCGAAGTTGCCGTAGAACGGGGCCACATACCCTATAGAAAGCGGCCTGTCATAATCCAGCCGGAAAGTACCGTCAGAGTTCTTCGCCACGCGCGATATCGGCAGGAACTCCGCCAGCTCTCTGGTAACGCCTACCGGTCCTGACCCCGGTCCGCCGCCGCCGTGAGGCGTGGCGAAAGTCTTGTGCAGATTGAGATGTATAACATCAAAACCCAGGTCGCCGGGGCGGGCTTTGCCCAGTATGGCGTTGAGATTAGCGCCGTCATAATACATCAGCGCCCCCGCCTCATGCGCGAGGTCAGCTATATCTTTTATATGAGGATTGAAAACACCGAGGGTATTCGGACAGGTAAGCATGACCGCGGCCACTTCGTCATTGAGCTCGCTTTTGAACTTTTCCATATCCATCACACCGGTACCATCGGAAGGTATAGACTTTACCTCATATCCGGCTATGGCCGCGGAAGCCGGATTGGTCCCATGACCCGAATCCGGTATAAGTACGTATTTTTTTCTGTTGCCCTTATGCCTGTGATAAGCGGCTATAAGCATTACTCCCGTCAATTCCCCGTGAGCCCCGGCCATTGGATGGGTAGTGAACTCGGCCATACCGGTTATCTCGCAAAGCGCCTTCTCGAGGTTATACAATATCTCCAGCGCTCCCTGGGTAAGTTTTTCACCCTTAAGAAGCTGAGCCTGCAGAGGATGAAGCGAAACGAACTCTTCCATAGAAGCTATCTTTTCGGTGAATTTAGGGTTATATTTCATTGTGCAGGACCCGAGCGGATAAAAATGCGAATCCACCCCGAAGTTCATGTGTGAAAGCCTGGTGAAATGTCTGACGACTTCCGGTTCCGACACACACGGCAGGTTCGCGTTCCTGGCCCTTTTGTATTTTGCTTCCAGCTCTACCTTCACGTCGATATCTTTATCAGGAAGGGTGCCGCCTATCTTGCCCTTTCGCGACTTCTCAAATATCAGCTCCACAACACGTCCTCCAGTTCCCGGGCATACATGTCTATCTCTTCTTTGGTCCTCTTTTCGGTGACCGCCACCAGAAGATAGTCCTCAAGATCCGGGTAATAACGTCCCAGCGGGAACCCGGCCGCTATGCCCCTGTCTATGAGCTTCGCGATAACCTCGTTCGGGTCAGCGGGCAGTTTCATGATAAATTCGTTAAATGTCGGTGATGTTGTCTTGACCTCAACACCTTTTATCGAGGAAAGCCTCTTCTTGGCGTATTCGGTTTTTTCCATGCAGAGCCGGGCGACCATCTTGAGCCCGCCTCTACCCGTAAGGCACATATACACTAGAGCCCTCAACGCGCAAAGCGCCTGGTTGGAACATATGTTGGAAGTGGCCTTTTCTCTTCTTATATGCTGCTCCCTGGCCTGCAGGGTAAGTACAAAAGCCCTTCTCCCCTTATTGTCCACGGTCCTCGCGACTATCCTGCCCGGCATTTTGCGGGCAAACTCTTTTTTAGTGGCCATAAAACCCAGATAAGGCCCGCCGAAGGAAAGGGGTATCCCCAGGCTCTGGCCCTCTCCTGTGGCGATATCGGCGCCCATCTCCCTCGGTGTCTTTAAGAGGCCTAGGGACACCGGATAGACGCTTTCTATAACAAGGGCGCCTTTCTTATGGCACGCTTCGGATATATCCGTATGATCGTCTATCGCCCCGAAAAAGTTGGGGTTCTGCAATATCACGGCGGCCGTCTTATCGTCCAGACACGCTGATATGCTTTCTCTGTGTGATTGGCCATGAGACACAGGGACCTCCACGAACTCTATGGAAAGATTGCTGGTATACGAGTACATCATCTTCCTATAGATAGGGTTGACCCCGCCGTCCATTATTATCTTATTCCTGCCGGTCACACGTATCGCCATCATAGCCGCTTCATAAAGCGCGGTGCCGCCGTCATAAAGCGAGGCGTTAGATATCTCCATTTCCGTAAGGCGGCATATACAGCTCTGGTATTCATATATGGCCTGAAGTGTGCCCTGGGACGCTTCGGGCTGGTAGGGCGTATACGCGGTATAGAATTCCGAACGCGATGTCACGGCATCTACAGCGGCCGGCGTATAATGATCGTAAAACCCTCCTCCCACAAATGAGACCAGCCCTATGGCGTTCTTGCGGGCAAGATTCCTGAGGTATTTGTCCACCTCAAGCTCGGACATCCCCGGGGAAAGCTCAAAAGAGTCAGCGGTAAGAGACTCGGGGATACCTTTAAAAAGATCCCGCATATCCCCCGAGGCGATACCTATGGCCTTTAACATATCGAGCCGGTCTTCTTTTGAATGAGGTATATAGCTCATTGTACCCTTTCTACTCTTTGCCCTTTTTCAGATATTCTCCATACGCGGACGCGTCCATAAGCCCGTCCAGTTCCGTCTTGTCCGTTATACTTATCCGGCATATCCATCCGCCCTCGTAAGGCGACTGGTTGATCACCTCGGGAGTATCCCTCAAAGATCCGTTAACGGCGGATATCTTCCCGGAAACGGGAGAATACACGTCGCTCGCGGCTTTGACCGACTCGACGGTGGCTATACTTTCCGCCTGTTTTATCTGTCTTTCTTCAGCGGGAAGATCAACGAATGTTATATCCCCGAGCTGTAACTGGGCGTGGTCGGTTATGCCCATGGTCACCGTGTCCCCGTCCAGCTTGACCCACTCATGTTCTTTGGTGTATTTCATATCGTTCGGCAACATAAGCCCCCCCCCTTTCAATTTAACAGAACACCTTAAAAGCCGCGCTGTATCACCTCTCCAGCACGGGAACGTCCTTCACCCTCGCCTCGATCTCCGCCTTAGGGTCAGAAAGCTTTATCTCTGTTCCGGGGGCGGAAAACACTCTGTCAATATAGCATAATCCAATGGCCTTTTTCAAACACGGACTGAACGTTCCGCTGGTGACCGTTCCGGCCTCTTTACCTCCAGCGTACACTTTGAATCCTCCCCTTGCGACCCTTCTGCCTCCGGAGATAAAAGCCATGAGCACTCTTTCGGCGCCTTTTTCGGCCTGATCCACAAGAGCGGATTTGCCGATGAAATCTTTCTCCATGTCAACGAAGCGCGAAAGGTTAGCTTCGAGCGGCGTATGTTCTTCATCTATGTCGCTGCCGTAAAGCGAATAACCCATCTCGAGCCTTAAAGTATCGCGCGCCCCGAGCCCCACGGGCTTGACCTCACCTTCAGCTATAACGAGATCCCATAATCGGCAAGCATGCCCGACCGGAAAAAAAAGTTCATACCCGTCTTCACCGGTGTACCCGGTCCGGCTTAAAAGCACTTCTATGCCGTCTATATCAACCCGGGCGAATGAGAACCTCTTGATGCCGCCTATGGCTTCTTTTCCGACGATACGCGCCATAACTGCCGGAGCGAGAGGCCCTTGTATATCCAGTTTGGCTGTCTTATCCGTATCGTCCCGGAAAAGAACGCCTTTTGAGAGCCTGCTCTCTATCCATTTCCTGTCCTTATCTATTGTGCCCGCGTTGACAACAAGCATGAACTCCGTGCGGGATATCCTGAAAACTATAAGGTCGTCTATTATCCCGCCCCTTTCGTTGAGCATGAATCCATACCTGCATTTGCCGTCAGGCATGTCATCAACGCGGCAGGTGAGCAAATTTTCAAGAGCCCCGGACGCCTCCGGACCCTCTATGAAAAACTCTCCCATATGGCATATATCGAATAGTCCCGCTTTCTCTCTTGTATGGATATGCTCATCTATTATTCCCGTATACTGCACAGGCATCTCCCACCCGGAAAACGGCACCATCCGGGCTCCTGCTTCAAGATGTTTTTCATATAAAGGGGTTTTTTTCATCAATTTACATTCCTGGCGCCGGAGAGTTCCCGGTATGCCAGGCAAGCCTTGTATGAGCTCCGGACCATGGGCCCGGAAAGTACCGAGCCAAACCCCATACTCCGGGCTTCTTCGGCCAGAGCGCTGAACTCACCGGGTTCATAGAACTTCTCCACCGGCAGATGTTCCCGTGAAGGGCTCAGATATTGCCCTATGTACACAATATCAGTCCCGGCAGACCTTATCTCTCGCAGGGTACTTATAATATCCCCGTATTTTTCGCCGAGACCTGTTATAAGCGAAGATTTTACGAAAATACCGGCGCCTTTTTCCCTTAGATCGCTCAAAGCGCGCAGAACGCCGAGCGATCTGGCATAGTCGGCTCCCGGCCTTACCGCGGGATAGATGCTGGCGGGGACCTCAATGTTATGACCTATTACGCAAGCTCCGGAGAAAGCGGCCCTTTTGATAAGCTCGCTTATACCGGAAAAGTCCGGTATAAGTATCTCCACAAGAGTCCCGGGCGAGATCTTCTTTATGGCTTTTACCGTCCTTTCGAACTGACCCGAACCCCTGTCATCAAGGTCATCGCGTGTAACAGAGGTTATTACGGCATACCGTATGCCAAGTTCGCTGACAGCCCTTGCGACCCTTTCCGGCTCGGTCCCGTCCGGATCGCGGGGTGTTCCCGAAGAGACATCACAAAAATTACATCCTCGGGTACATACGTTCCCAAGTATCATGAACGTGGCGTGTTTATCTTTCCAGCACTCGCCTTTATTGGGACAATCCGCTTCTACGCATACGGTCACAAGGTCGAGGTCCTTCAAGATCCCGGCGACTTTCTCCGCCTCATCGCCGAAGGGGGCTTTAGCCCTTATCCACTCCGGCCTTTTCCTCTTTTGGCGTGTCGCAGGCTGTGAGCTTTCTTTCGGAAAGATATCTGTAAAGGTCATAATTGTCCTTCACCAGGATCTGAGCCTTATCGAGAAGGGCCTTGGCCCTTTCCGGATCGGACTTCTGGAGGACCCTGTACCGGTTCTCGTTATATATGTAATCTTCTAGCTTTATGCTGGGTTCTTTGCTGTCCATCGTAAGAGGGTTCTTGCCCGCGGAGCAAAGATCGGGGTTATATCTGAAAAGCGGCCAGTGCCCTGAAGCTACGGCTTTTTTCTGCTCGTCGCATCCCTTGACCAGATCATACCCGTGGGCTATACAATGGCTATAGGCTATTATTATGGAAGGACCGTCATAAGATTCGGCTTCCACAAAAGCCTTGAGGGTCTGCATGGGATCAGCGCCCATGGCCACTTTCGCCACGTACACATACCCGTAACTCAAAGCCATGAGTCCCAGATCCTTTTTCCCTATGGGTTTACCGCTCGCGGCGAACTTGGCGACCGCGCCCATCGGAGTTGATTTTGAAGCCTGCCCCCCTGTATTCGAATATACTTCGGTATCAAGCACAAGTATGTTCACTTTCTCCCCGGAACCCAGCACATGATCAAGCCCGCCGTAGCCTATATCGTACGCCCAGCCGTCCCCCCCGAGCCCCCATACGGACCTCTTTATGAAATGATCGGCTACACTTACCAGTTCCGTACAGTCTTCGCAAGCGCATTCGGTGAGCATTTTGATCAGTCCGGTCACGCGCTTCCTCTGTTCTTCTATCCCCTGCTGTGTGGACTGGTCGGCTGATCTTACGGCCTTGAGAAGGTCCTTTATCTCCGATGAGCAATTGCCGCTCTTTATTATCCTGTCAGCGATCTCATCGGCGTATACGGCGTATTTATCTGCCGCCAGACGCATCCCGTAAGCAAGTTCCGCCGCGTCCTCAAAAAGAGAGTTGTTCCATGCAGGCCCTCTTCCGTCCGCTGTTTTACAATAAGGGGTGGTCGG
>CAYVIW010000046.1:0-12827 GCA_964451815.1 uncultured Planctomycetia bacterium
TCGGTCTTAACATAGGAGGGGGCATGAAAAAGATCATGATATTCGTAATAGCGGCTGTGCTTTCGGTGGTTATTGTTATAGCGGTCGCCAAGGATCCTATAACGAAGATGGCTGTTGAAAAGGGGACCAGATCGGTCACGGGTCTTGAGTTGAGAATAAGAAAAATGGCCGTGGGCATTATGAGCACTCTTGTCAGCATTGAGGATCTCAGGCTCCTGAACCCTCCGGGCTATAAAGACAGGGTGATGCTGGACATGCCCGAGATATATGTGGATTATAACCTGCCCGCGCTGATCGCAGGCAAGGTCCACCTTAACAAGCTCAGGCTTAATATGAGCGAGTTCGTTGTTGTCAAGAACGAGAAGGGCGAAATTAACCTTAATGCCCTAAACGTTGTCAAAGAGCAGAAGGGTGAGAAAAAGGTCACGCCCGCGGAAAAGGCGAAGATGCCCGACATGCAGATAGACGTCCTGGAACTAAAAGTGGGAAAAGTGGTGTACAAGGATTATTCAATGGGAGGTCTACCAAGGGTGCAGGAATTTAATATAAACATTGATGAAAGATATCTTAATGTGGACGACCCTGATAAGCTTGTGAGTCTTATAGTGGTCAAGGCGATCAGCAACACTTCCATCGCGAGGCTGACCGGGTTTGACCTTAAGGGGCTCGAGAACACCATTGGCGATACTCTGGGCACGGCCCAGCTTATAGTGGACCGCGCGCAGGACGTTATCACTACGGGAGGCGAGACCGCCAGGAAAACGGTAGAGGGGCTGCAGGACATAATAAAAATGCCTTTCGGGACTAAGGAGACTCAGGATGAATGACCGGAGAAAGTTTCTTTTTGTTTCTTATGACGGGTTGATAGGAGATATCGCCTGGCAGGTCATCAAAGAAGGCAACGAGGCCAAGTATTACATAAGGAGCGAGGAAGACCGTGATATCGCGGACGGGTTCGTGCCCAAGACCGATGACTGGCTTAAAGAAGCGGATTGGGCGGACGTTATAGTTTTTGACGATGTTCTCGGCCAGGGAGCGCTTGCCCGCCAGATGCGGGAAAAGGGGAAACTTGTTGTCGGGGGAACTGAATACACCGACAGGTTGGAGGACGACAGGGCTTTCGGCCAGGAAGAGCTTAAAAAGTTCGGGGTCAACATTATCCCTTACGGTGAGTTCACGTCTTTTGACGACGCCATAAAATACGTAGAGGCCAATCCGTACAGGTATGTTATAAAGCCAAGCGGCGAAGCCCAGAACATAAAGAGGATGCTTTTTGTGGGAGAGGAAGAGGACGGAAAAGATGTTATACAGGTGCTGAACGCGTACAAGAAGGTGTCATCCGATAACCTCCGGGTGTTCCAGTTGCAGAAGAAGATGACCGGGGTGGAGGTGGCGGTCGGGGCTTTTTTTAACGGGGAGCGGTTCGTGTATCCGATCAACATAAATTTCGAGCACAAAAAACTTTTCCCGGGGCAGATAGGTCCGTCTACGGGAGAGATGGGCACGGCCATGTATTGGAGCGGCAGCAACAAGATATTCAACGCTACTCTTAAAAAAATAGAGCCAAAACTGGCATCCGAAAAATACACCGGATATATAGATATAAACTGCATAGTTAACGCTAACGGGATATACCCGCTTGAATTCACCGCCAGGTTCGGGTATCCCACTATATTTATTCAACAGGAAGGCATAAATATGCCCATGGGAGACTTTCTTTACGGTCTGGCCTCGGGAAGCATGGCGGAGTTCAAGGCCAGAAAAGGGTTCCAGATAGGGGTGAGGATAGTTGTTCCGCCGTACCCGTTCGATGATCAGGATACTTTTGAGAGATACTCGAACAACACCGCCATACTTTTCAAAAAGCCCGCCTGCGACGGCATTCATATAGAGGATGTAAAGAGAATTGACGACCAGTGGCTTGTGGCAGGGACATCCGGGGTGGTGATGCTGGTAGCCGGGACAGGTACCACAATGAAACAGGCCCAGACTCAGGCTTATAACCGTGTGAAGAACATCCTCATCCCCAACATGTATTACAGGACAGATATCGGCGACCGCTGGTTCGAGGACTGTGACAAGCTCCATACCTGGGGATATCTGCGGGAGACCTGACGGCCGGGGACGGACCATGAAGACTTACGATTTCGGGCTTAACTGGGATAAGGGTAGATGTGTGTTCACCGATACCCTGCGTTCGGATTGCAGGAGAAAAGGTTTGTCCTTTGTATGGGTTACCGGTGATAGTGTAAGAAAACTTACCCGCCGGATCGAGGCAGACCGGATACGTATAAAGGTCATGCTGGATACTGAAGCGACGTATGACGTTCCCGGAGAACCTTACGCGAGACTGAATTACGCGGTAAAGGACGCAGGGGGAGTTGTTATAAACGATCCTGATCGCACCCGGGCGGCGGTAGACAAATCTGTAACACATTATGAGCTTATCGATTCCGGTATACCTACGCCATATACTGTCGTGCTACGCAATTGGGAGCCTAAAAAATTCAAACTTACCGGGGAGGAAAAGAAAAGCCTCGGGGTCCCTTTTATCATCAAGCCGGCTTGCGGTTGGGGGCATCAGGGGGTCGTCTACGAAGCCACCGGTAGCATAAGCGAGATAGCCGAAGCACGGGATTATGATCCGGGAGACAATTTTCTTCTTCAGGAGAGGATCACCCCCGTAAGGCTGGGGGGTAAAAAGGCCTGGTTCAGGGTGTTCCATGTATTTGACAAGATAATACCGTGCTGGTGGGACGATACATCAGGATGGTATGATCAAATGACGCTTTATGAGTTCAGGAAATACAAGCTTCAGGATCTTATTAGATATGTTGCCAGAATAGCCTCTATAACAAAGATGTCATGGTTTTCTTCGGAACTGGCCGTATGCGTTAAGCATGGTGTGCGGCGTATCCTGGCCATAGATTATGTCAATGACCAGTGCGACATGGAGACCCGCAGCGAAAATCTTTCATCGGGGGTCCCGGACCACATAGTTAAGTTCACCGCCTATTCAATGGTACATTATGCGCGAAGACTTACAAAAAAGAACGGACCCGGGTCCGGGGGAAAGTACATAATACTTTTTGCCCGGAACGACAGGATAGGGATGAGGGGCCTTGGTCAGGCCCCCGACCTTTTGAAACAAAAAAACACATTTTCTTGACATTACGGGTTTAAGTGGTACTATTGTATACGCTGTTTTACCCCGTATCAGGGCGCTGAGCGTTGTTAACGTTTATCGTGGAGGGGCGGGAACAGTTCTTGTGTTTTAATCTATCCAGGAGGGAGGACCCAGGTGAAGAAACTGACAAAGAAAGAATTAGAGCATTATAAGAAGGTGCTTCTTTTACTTAGAGAAAGGATATCCGGCGAGGTCGGCAGCCTTACCAAGGATTATCTTCGCAAAAGCTCGAAAGATTCTTCGGGTGATATCTCGGCGCATCCTTTTCATATGGCCGACGCGGCGTCCGGAGCTTTCGATACGGAATTCAACCTGGGTTTGGCGGCTAATGAGCAGGAGACGCTTTACGAGATAGACCAGGCCCTCCAGAGAATAAAAGAAGGCGGTTACGGCATATGCGAAGAGTGCGGCCAGCAGATCGCCAAGAACAGGCTTAAAGCTGTACCTTTCGCCAAGTATTGCATCAAACACCAGGAATCCCAGGAAAAGAATAAAAGACGGTAAGCGGCCTTAAATACCCGGAGGTAAAGTCGCGAATGGGTAAAGTGCTTATAATAGGAGCCGGAGGTGTTGGAGGCGTTGTCACTGCTAAATGCGCCCAGGTGCCGGAGATCTTCAGCGAAATACTGCTCGCGAGCCGCACTCTGGAAAAATGTAATAAGATAGCTTCCGGAATAGACCGCCCGGTCAGGACAGCTAAGCTCGACGCCGATAACACTTCCGAGGTGGCCTCTCTTATAAGAGAATTCGGCCCCGATATCGTAATAAACGTCGCTCTTCCTTACCAGGACCTTTCCATAATGGATGCCTGCCTCGAGACAAAAGTGCCCTATCTTGATACCGCCAACTATGAACCGCCTGATGAGGCGAAATTCTGTTATAAATGGCAATGGGATTACCGGGAGAGCTTTAAGGATAAGGATATAATGGCTGTTCTGGGATGCGGTTTCGATCCGGGGGTCACCAATATATTCTGCGCGTACGCCCAAAAACATTTCTTTGACGAGATACACTCGGTCGACATAATGGACTGTAACGCGGGGGAACACGGACATCCTTTCGCGACCAATTTCAACCCCGAGATAAACATAAGGGAGATAACCCAGAGGGGAAAATACTGGGAGGACGGCGAGTGGAAAGAGACCGATCCTCTCTCGGTCCACAAGACCTTCGATTTTCCCGAAATAGGCCCCCGTGAGATGTACCTTATGTACCACGAGGAGCTCGAGTCGCTGGTAAAGAACATAAAGGGCCTGAAAAGAATAAGGTTCTGGATGACTTTCGGCCAGGAATACCTTACGCATCTGAGGGTCCTTCAGAACGTAGGTATGACCAGGATAGACCCCGTGGAATATGAGGGCAGCAAAATAGTGCCGCTTAAATTCCTGAAAGCCGTCCTGCCGGAACCTTCCAGCCTGGGAGAGAACTACAAAGGGAAGACCAATATAGGATGCATGATGGAAGGCATAAAGGACGGGAATAAGAAAAAGATATACATCTATAATGTATGCGACCACGCCGAATGCTACCGGGAAGTAAAGTCCCAGGCCATATCCTATACCACGGGCGTCCCGGCCATGATAGGCGCGATGATGGTCATAACCGGTGAGTGGAAGGGAAAAGGGGTTTTCAATGTGGAAGAGTTCGACCCTGACCCCTTCATGGAGAAACTCAATATCCACGGTCTTCCGTGGGCAGTGGAAGAAAGACAGCCGGACCCTGAAGCTTGAGAAATAGCGTTTTTTCGGGGGCCCAGGCGCGGGACGCAGGAAATGAACCTCAATAAGATCCCCCATACACCTTGCTATATTGTCGATGAAGGCCTTCTGAGGAAGAACCTGGAAGTGCTCGCGGACGTCGGCAAGAGGTCAGGCGCGGACATAATCCTGGCCCTTAAGGGTTTTGCCATGTTCAGCGTATTTCCTGTAATAAGGGAATATCTTTCCGGGGTCACGGCCAGTTCTCTTGACGAGGCCCGGCTTGGCCGCGAGGAGTTCGCTAAAGCTGTACATGTGTGCGCCCCGGCTTATAAAGAGGAAGAGTTCGAGGAACTTCTGGGATATTCCGACCATATCGTTTTTAATTCTTTAGGCCAGTGGAAAAAGTTCAAAAAGCTTATTCCCCGCTCCGGTAGTATAAAATGCGGTCTCAGGATAAACCCGGACCATTCCGAGGTAAAAGTGCCCATATACGACCCGTGCGCTCCGGGTTCACGGCTCGGTATACTGGCGGAAGATCTTGAGGGGGAAGACCTTGAGGGAATAACCGGCCTTCATTTCCACACACTTTGCGAGCTTAACTCCGATTCTCTCGAACGCACCCTGGGAGCGGTCGAGAAAAAGTTCGGAAAGTTCATCCCCGGCATGGAATGGGTCAATTTTGGGGGAGGACATCACATAACCAGACCCGGATACGACATCGACAGGCTCTGCCGTCTGGTCCGGGACTTCAGGGCAAAATACAAGGTGGATGTTTTCCTGGAACCCGGAGAGGCCATAGCGCTCAATACCGGATACCTTGTGGCGTCGGTGCTGGACATTGTGCGCAACAGGGCGGAGATAGCCATTCTTGACACATCGGCGGCCACGCATATGCCGGATGTGCTGGAGATGCCCTACAGGCCCGAGATAGAAGGCGCGGGCAAGCCGGGCGAATTTGAATATACCTATATTCTGGGGGGCATGACCTGCCTTGCCGGGGACGTTATAGGGGAGTATTCTTTTAAGGATGCGCTAAAACCAGGCAGGCGTCTTATGTTCAAGGATATGGCGCATTACACCATGGTCAAGAACAATACTTTTAACGGAATAAGGCTCCCCTCCATAGGGATATATGATCCCGCCAGGGATGAAGTGCGCATAGTCAGGGAATTCGCCTACGAGGATTTTAAAGCCCGCCTGTCATAGACGATTGATCCCCTTGTTTACAAGGCCCGATTGTGCGATAATACCATTGATATCCGGGGATAAAATATCATGAAAAAATATATAATAGGTATAGATATCGGCGGGACCAAGATAGCCACGGGTCTTGTGACCGAAGAGGGGAAGATCTTTTGTAAAGTGGTCCTGCCGACCCTTTCGAGCCAGGGAGCCGATGTTTCGCTGGGGCAGGTTTACCGGTCGGTGGAAGAGGTCATAAAAAAAGCCGCTGTGTCCCCAAACGCGGTAAGCGGTATAGGCGCGTGCGCTCCCGGACCCCTTGACCCCGTAAAGGGCGTAGTTCATAATCCGCCTAATCTCGATGGGTGGAAGAACGTGCCTCTGGCGGCTCTTCTCAAAAAACGTTTTAAGGTAAGGACAAAGATAGAGAATGACGCTAACGCGGCGGGTATGGCGGAAGTTACATGGGGAGCGGCGAAAGGGTATAAGCACGTTTTTTATGTTACTGTCTCTACCGGTATAGGCACTGCCATAATAATCGATCGGAAGATATACCACGGGAAGAACGGTATGGCCGGTGAAGGCGGTCATGTGACCATAAACTTCGACGACAAAAAATCTCGATGTAACTGCGGCAACACCGGATGTATAGAGGCTCTCGCGTCGGGAACATATACGGTTAAGAGGCTTGTTGAAAAGATCAAAAGAACCCCGGGGATAAAGACCAGTATGATCGACCTGGCAGGCGGGTCTCTTGACGGGATAAGCATGAAGACTGTCGCCAGGGCCGCCGCCGGAGGTGACAAGCTCGCTATAGAAACAATAAATGAGCAGGGAAGGCTTATAGGCGTGTGGCTCGGCGGGATGATAAGCCTTATCGATCCCGAGATCATCGTAATAGGAGGGGGAGTGTCTCTTATAGGAAAGACTTTCTTTGACCCGGTAAGGGAATCCGCTCCGACGCACACTATAAATATCTTCGCGAAAGACACGCCTATAGTCCAGGCGAAGCTCAGGAAAGACGTGGGTATTTACGGCGCCGCCTCTGTGCTTTTAAAAAAATAACATAACGGTGATTAGAATGAGCCGGGTAAGGGCACTCTTTGGTTTTATCTCCATATGCGCCGTTTTTTTTATAGGGCCTCGGGTATCTGCGGACGGCGCCGAGCCTTCACCTGAGATGGCTTCTGAGAGGCAGGAATTTGCCAGAGAACTTACGGAACATCTCGCAAAGGCGTGGAAGAATTGGCAGGATTCGGTCCTTGTCAACAATGTTGAGATCGCCTCGTCCAGGGGCGTGATGTCCCCCGGAAATGTCGCGGGCCCCACGCTTACCGCCTCAAGCATACTTTCCGGCATGGACAGTACCGGCAGGTCCAGCGAATATATAAAATGCATGAAAACTGTCGCGCGCGCTCTCGCGAACGGCATGAGGGGATGGCAGAGAGGGTATTTTCATGACAATATACCGTTTCCAAGCGGTGCGTCAAGTTCGTACACTCTTGCGCCATGCGATAACATTCCGGTAACCATATCCTCCGGCCGGTCAAGTGGCAATAAGAGGATGACCGTTGAGGCCCTTTACAGTTACATGATCTACAGTTCTCCCGCCGCGGATGATGAGGTCAAAACAGTTCTGATGGCGGCGGCGAGGGCCTTCTCAGAGTGTTTTCGGTCGTGGGAAGATACCTGTGCCATAGTGGGTATAAGGGCTTCAGGCGGGATAGCTCCCGCTCCCGCTCCGCTTGGAACGGGTCCGGGACCTGTAAGGGGGGCCAAAGGCGGCATGGGAAGGCTTGCCGGCGCCTATCTTGATACGGAGAGGATGTATAAAGAGATGCTGGAGTACATGGCCGACGGGATCGGGACGCCGGACGATCGATAGACCGGGCAGCACACGGATATGCGGATAAAGTAAAGATCGCGCCTTGAGTTTTGAACAGCGGTATGTTATAAAGGTAATCAGACATGTCATATCAAGTATTGTCCCAAAAATACAGGCCGGCCGATTTTGAGGAAGTAGCGGGCCAGGCTTCCACCACCAGGACCCTTACCAACTCCATAGAGCGAGGCAGGGTAGCTAACGCCTATATTTTCTGCGGTCCCCGCGGTACGGGGAAGACCTCGGTAGCGAGACTTCTGTCAAAGACGCTGAATTGCGAGAAACCTTCGGGGAAAAGTCCGTGCGGAGCGTGTGGATCATGCCTGGAGATAACCCGGGGAAGCGGGATAGACGTTCTGGAAATAGACGGCGCGTCCAACAGAGGTATAGACGAGATAAGGGCCCTCAGAGAGAACGTCAAATTCTCGCCGTCAAAGGGCAAGTACAGGATATACATAATAGATGAAGTCCATATGCTTACCCCGGAAGCGTTCAACGCGCTTTTAAAGACCCTTGAGGAACCGCCCGCGCATGTAAAGTTCATATTCGCCACCACAGAACCCCACAAAGTTCTGCCTACCATAATGTCGAGGTGCCAGAGGTTCGATTTTAAGAAGATCCCCCCGGGGACCATATACGATCGGATAAAAGATATCGCCTCGAAAGAGAAGGTCGAAGTTGAGGACAAAGCGGCTCTTTTGATGGCGAGGGCTGCCGATGGAAGTATGAGGGACGGCTTGGTCATACTTGACCAGATGGTTTCTTTTTCCACAGGAAAGGTCACCCTGGAGGACGTTGTGGAACTGCTGGGGATGGTGCACAGGGATAAGATCTTTGAGCTCGCGGGAGCCATAATAGATAAAGAACCGCGCGAGGCCGCCGGCATGATCGATGAACTCATATCCGCCGGGAAAGACCCTGTATTTGTCAATAATAGCCTTATTTCGCATTTCAGGGACCTGATGATACTGAAGACCGCGGGAGAGCCTACCCAGGACATGGCGTTTTCCGGCGATGAGCTCGAAGAGCTTAACGCCCAGAAAGAAAAGCTTCCGCTCGAGGATATACTATATATACTGCAGAGCCTTTCGCATTGTCTGGTACTTATGAAAGGTGCAATGTTCGCGAGGGCGCCTCTGGAGATAGCTGTGATAAAACTTACTAAAAGAGAGAACGCTCTCGCTCTTGGGGAGATGCTTTCAAAGCTTAACGGCGCCGAAGAGCCTCGCGAGGGCAGTGCGGCCTTAGATCGTCCGGCGCGGGAAATAAAGCATAATGCCCCTGTCCCCGAGGAGAACGACGATAACGGCGACAACTTTAGTACCGGATCTTCTTTTGAGGGACAGAAACACAGATGGAAAGCTCTGTTGAACTACGTAAGGAGCAAAAAGATGTCTGTGTACACTTTTCTTAACGCCGGTTCTCCTATCGAGATCGACGACAAAGCTATCGTAATAGGTTTTGATAAGTCCCATAGCTTCAACAAGAACGCTCTGGAAACCGGGAACAATAACGCTGTCGTGCAGGAAGCCGCCGATAAGGTTATGGGTAAACGGGTGAAAATAAGTTTCAAGGTCCTGGAAACTCCCACCGGGTCGGATGAAGACGCTATGGAAAGATCGGCCAGAAAGGAGAAGGCCGCCGAGGAGATGAAACCCATGCTTGAGAAAGCGATGGATGTTTTTGGCGGTCATGTTGTAAGGGACCTTATGGAGGAAAGATAACGTGAAAGGATTTCCGGCGGCGATGGCAAAACTGGTCGAAGAGTTCTCTCGGATGCCCGGCATAGGTCCGCGTTCGGCCGAGCGAATGGCTTTTTACGTTCTGCAGAGCGGCGAGGGAGCAATGGATCCCCTGATAAAGGCTATAAGTGACGTAAAGGCCAACGTGAGTTTCTGTAAGCGTTGCGGGAACCTCAGCGACAGGGAGCTCTGTTCTGTATGTTCCGACATGTCCAGGGACCATTCGCGTATATGCGTGGTAGAAGGTCCGAGCGGAGTAATGGCCATGGAAAAAAGCGCGGTCTATGATGGGCTTTATCACGTTCTGCTTGGGGCTCTCTCTCCCATAGATGGGGTAGGGCCTGAAGACATAAAAATGAACGAGCTTTTGATGAGAGCCGGAAAACCCTCGATAAAGGAAGTTATTATAGCCACGGATTTTACTACTGAAGGCGAGGTTACGGCGCTTTTTATAATCGAGGCCCTTAAGGGTCTTAAAAAAAAGGTCACACGTATTTCAAGAGGTGTTCCGGCCGGCGCCAGCGTGGAACACGCCGACGTGGGTACATTGCAGAGAGCTTTTGAGGAGAGAAGAGCGGCTTGAGCCCAAATTGACCTTAATTTCTCTTTGACATTGATAATATTTCCATTATACTCTATTAAGTACTTAATAAAAATATTAGAAAAAGATCAGTAGACCAGGTGTTTTTTAATTCAAGGAGGTATTCATGAGCATTGTTGAGGCCCTCAAAAAAGGGTTCGTTCAGACAGGAAAACTGATGAACGTGGTACTGGTGTTCTTTGTGTTCAATGTGGTAATAGGGCTGATAAGTCTGCCTTTGGCCGATCCTGAGAGAGCTGCCGATCCCGGCATAGTGGCGATATCGATCATATCGAGCCTGCTGTTCTTTTTAATATTCATCTTTCTGCAGGGCGGGGCGCTCGGCATGGTGAAAGACCAGTTGAAAACGGCTTATGCCAGTATAGCCCAGTTCACCACTTACGGTAAAACTTTCTATGTAAGGATACTGGGGTTACTTCTGATGTATATCCTTATAGCTATAGCCGTGGTGCTCATACTGAGCCTTGTAAGCGCCGGCATATTGCTTATGGGGGACAACATAGCCACAAGGAGCATAGTAGCTACCATTGTTACCGTCGTGGCCATTGTGGTAATAACGCTGCTGGTATACCCTATATACGCGATAGTGGTTGATGATCTCGGCGCTTTTGCCGCTCTCAAAAAAGGCATAGCGGTGGCGAAGTCCCATTTCTGGAGAACACTGGGTCTGTTTCTGGCAATGCTGGCAGTGAGCCTTATAATCTCGCTGATAGTGGGCTTTTTAGTGGGGCTTGTAAGTGTACCTCTTCCGGTTAACGCGGGCCAGATCCTGGTGACACTGGTCAATGCCGCGGTGCAGTCTTATATTCCCATAGTTATGATGGTGGCTTTCATGGCCTTTTACATGAGCCTCGGCGCGGAAACAGCCGGCCCATCTATACAACAGGAACCGATACAGTAGTTTTAGTGGGGTCAACCCGTGACAAAGGACATGTCACCTGTCATGGGTTGACCCCAGCTATTTTCCTCCACAACATGCCGCTTGTCACGGTTGACCCCAATTCTTCCTTGTGATACAATATCTGCTCCCTTGGCTTTTAACCAGGCCTGATAATACTATCTATATTTTTTAATTTGTATCTTTCGATCCGTAAATTGTAAAACAGGAGGTCTTTAGATGAAACGCAGTATGGTCCCTCATGACGGTAACTCGGCCGTAGCCCATGTAGCTCACGCCACCAACGAAGTAATAGCCATTTATCCGATAACACCGTCATCGCCCATGGGAGAGATATCGGACCAGAAGACGGCAAGAAGCGAGAAGAATATCTGGGGTACGGTGCCTACTGTCGTTGAGCTTCAGTCCGAAGGAGGAGCTTCAGGCGCTGTCCACGGAGCGCTTTCGGCGGGCGCTCTTACTACCACTTTCACAGCGTCACAGGGGCTTCTGTTGATGATACCCAACATGTACAAGATAGCAGGAGAGCTTAGTCCGACCGTGTTCCATATAGCGGCGAGGTCTCTCGCCTGCCAGGCGCTCTCCATATTCGGGGACCATTCGGACGTTATGGCCGCCAGGTCCACGGGGTGGGCTCTCTTTTCATCGTCAAGCGTGCAGGAGGCTATGGACTTCGCCCTTATATCCCAGGCGGCGTCCCTCGAGTCGCGGATACCTTTTCTGCATTTCTTCGAGGGATTCCGCATATCGCATGAGATACAAAAAATAGAAGCGATTTCATTTGAGGATATGGCCGCTATGCTCGACCAGAAATTTATACACGCTCACCGGCAAAGAGGCATGAACCCTGAACATCCTATCATAAAGGGAACCTCACAGAACCCGGATGTATATTTTCAAGGGCGCGAGGCGGCCAATAAATACTACGAGGCGTGCCCTGGCATAGTGCAGAAGGCCATGGATAAGTTCGCCGGTCTTACCGGCAGGGCGTACAAACTTTTCGAGTACATAGGCGCGGAAGACGCCGAAAAGATCATCATAATAATGGGATCCGGCGGGGAAACCGTACATGAAACGGTAGAGCATCTTACGGCAAAAGGGGAAAAGACGGGTGTTCTTAAGGTCAGGTTGTACAGGCCCTTCGATACAAAAGCCTTTATGTCGGCCATACCTTCTACGGTAAGATCAATAGCCGTACTTGACAGGACCAAGGAACCGGGGTGTCTGGGCGAGCCGTTGTATGAGGATGTGCGTACCGCTATAGGCGAGGCCATGGGGGAGGGCTACGCTCCGTTCAAGGACTATCCCGTTGTAATAGGAGGACGTTACGGTCTTGGCTCAGCGGAGTTCACCCCGGCCATGGTAAAGGCGGTGTATGACGAGCTTCCAAAGGAAAAACCCAAAAACCATTTTACCGTTGGTATAGAGGATGATGTTTCACTTTCAAGCCTTAAATTTGATCCTTCTTTCAGCACCGAAGACGAAAGTACTTATAGGGCTATGTTCTACGGTCTTGGCTGAGACGGAACAGTAGGGGCTAATAAGAATTCCATCAAGATAATAGGAGAGGAGACCGACAACAATACTCAGGGATATTTTGTATATGATTCTAAAAAAGCCGGCGCGGTTACCATA
>CAYVIW010000047.1:0-23756 GCA_964451815.1 uncultured Planctomycetia bacterium
CTATGCCCGGGCCCAACGCTCCGGGAGAACCATACCAGCCCCGGACCAAGCCGAGGGCCGTGGCGTACGGGCTCGGGGCCGCGTCCGGAAAATTCGTCAATATATACGACGCCGAGGACAGGCCTAATCCTGACCAGATCAACAAATTCGTGTACGCTTACACCATGATAGACAGGACCATTGAGTTGCTTGTGGAGCGTATGCGGGAAGACGGGGAAATGCGTCCGGAGAGAATATCGGCCGAAGTTTTGAGCAAAGAAGACCCTGATCTTTACGCGGACGCCCTCAGGTGGGGGATAGATCTTGACGCGAGAGGGATAGCCGGAAGGGCCTCCAAAATGTTCGGCAGGACCGTAAAGACCGGCAGGGATATGGCGGTCGAATTCGAGAGGATAAACAGGCCGGCCTCCATAGGGGGCATGCTTGACTGGTTCAACTGGCCGGTAAGCCCTACTGCAAGATGGTTCGTGGGGGAATATGAGAGCCATTTCAAGCTGTACCTTCCGGGTCTTGCCGCTCTACGGACAATATTCCCTCTTCCGGGGACCACGTATTTTATGCCTACGACCATATTCAGGGACCTCGGCGGGCTCGACATATATAACGTTACGGAAGACGAGCATTTCGGCGTTTTTCTGTGGAAGCTCGGATACCGTTCGGCGATGCTCTCCACTAACACCTGGGAATGGTCTATCGACACCATGCTTAGAAAAAAATGGGTATTACAGAGGTCCAGATGGTTCAAGGGCGACCTGCATTCATTCTTTATCTACTCAAGACATCTTGGCGACATATACAAAAGAGGCGGAATAAAAGGGCTTATAGATTTTCTGGTGGTCATAGGGGGGGGAGGGATAAGCTCCCTGATATGCATGGTATGCATAGGCATGACATGGTTCTGGGGGATGCGTTTTCTGCCTTTTGTACCCGTTATCGGCGATTGGATAATGTCGATTCCCGTGGTCTCTCCGATAGTTAACGATATTTCGCTGGCCGCCGAGCTCTATGCCCCGCAGGTATTTTCATGGCTTCCCGGTAATCCCGAGATATCGGGATTCGTTCTTTTCTTCCTGCCTATGCTTTTTATGGCGGTACTGGGCCAGATAGCCATATGGATAAGAGGCCCGGACGACAGTTTCATGGTAGAAGTAGCCGCGGACAACCTCGATAAGATAGCCGATAATCTGGAAAGGAAAGCGTCTGACCGTGAAAAGCTCTTCAGTGAATACAGCGGGTATGGTTACAGGGAAGATCAGATGCACCGGATAAAAAAGGCCCATATAAAGGAAGCCGCCCGTTTCAGGGAAGAAGCCCGCAAGGTAAGGGAGGGAGAGCTCCCGCTATCCGCAAAGATAGGCGCGGCCCTGTGGGCCACGGTCCTGGCGCCGTTATCTCCCCTGTTGTACCGCTGGATGCGGCATAAAACCCCCGACAGGGCCGTAAGGGGCGCTAAATTGAGGATAGCCGTGACGTGTTCGCTTCTTCCGATGTATCTCTCAAATATAATACCTGCCGGCATACAGGTCATAAAGGAGTTCCGCCAGGGTCTCGCTAATGTGTGGCGGCTTACCGCGCACAAAGGGCACGAATGGAAGGTCGGGGAAAGAAAGGTTCTTGGTGTGCCGCTGGTAGATCTTTGGGAGCTTATGAAGTTCAGCGTTAAGGTATTTTTTCTCTTCTTTGTTCCTTTCGCGGTCATGGGGGCCACCGGCATCATAGACCTTACGGGGACGGAAGTTGTCTATACGGAGCTCTTCCGCAGTGGAGTGAAGATAGCCGCCATCTGGATAGGCGGGGTAGCGTTTACGGTTGCATGCGCCGAAGGTGTGCTCAGGGTTGTCAGAAAAATAAGAGAACGCGGTGAACATGTAAAAGATGTTCCCGCCGAGGACCCCCCTGGAAAGGGAAAGGCACAGCCGGAAAAAGAAGACCCCAGGGGCAAAGAAGACGCCGAGATCGCCGTAAGGCTGCCGATAGTTGAAACCGGCTTCTACAGGGCCTGGGAGCGGGTGGTATCCGGGGAACGTCCGGATATCCCGAAAATAAAAGAAACCGCGGCGCTTAAGCTAAGGACCTCGGAAGAGGGAAGTTACCTGCTGGATAGCATGGAGAAGGTGGAAAAGGAAATAAAGTACCTCTTTGACGTTCTGTCCGAAGAGGAAAGAAAAGCGGTATTCGATTTTACAAGGTCTTTCACCGGGAATATGGGTGTTGATAACTGGCTGCTGAGGGATTACCAGAGGATATACGGGCTCCGCGCCACGGCAAGGAACATGTTCGTGGCGGCCCACGCTAAAAAAGAAGTTCCGGAGAACATAGAAAAGTTGATCAGGGGCATATCATACTCTGCCGGGCTTCTGTCCCATTTAATGGAAAAGAACATCCTGATAGCCCGCGCGGGGATGAGCGCTGACCCGTCCTTTGACATAATGGTCGGCATAGATATAGCCGCTCCAGCAAGCCCGGGAAAAAATATTTCCAAAGGTGACTACACGGGGCATATGAGGGCCTTGCCGACATACAGGGATGTTTTACAGTCGAAGGTCAAGAAGATGCTCAAAGGGGCCGTGCTCCGCAAGATAGAGCCCGAAGGTTCACAGATGGTCGCCTACGGGGCTCCCGACTTGCCGTTCGTTGTAAAGATAGTAAAAGAGGGAGCCTTGAACGACAGAGGCGAGCCGGTTGATTTCGATAAGGACATAAGAAGCGGTATCCGGCTGGCAAGGCAGCGCCTCGGGGGCCTTGCGGCCAACACGATGGTGATCGACAACCTTACGGTCAATATGGATGGGGAGGAAAGAACCCTGGAAAAGGCCGTTATACAGTCAAGGGTGGTCCCGATCAGGGAGAAGATGGCCGACCTTGACAGGGACCCAAACCGCGGCCGCGAAGAGGCCAAGAGGATTGTCACCATGTGGTGGCGCCTTCAGAAAGAGATGTGGGCGCGCGGCATAGTGGACGGGGGTATCAAGATATTCGATAACTACGGGTATGATGAGGAGTCCGACAGGGTAGTGATATTCGATCTCACCAACATTACCGATGACAGGCGGGGATTTTGGAGCGAAGAGCATTATCAGAATATAATCGATACCTTCAGGATAGCGAATATCAGCATGCTCAACGCCTCGGCGCCGGGCATAATGCCTGGAGAGATGTATTCTTCCGCTGAGTTCGATATCATGTCGGGCGTAGATATCATCGGCGCCGGCCGTGATATAAGCGTATCGGTATGGCCTTCGGCCGAAAGGGTGGAGAACGAAAGTTCTTTCGTGCCGCTCAGCGACCCGTTCATGGTGGATTCGATCGAATACGGACGGATGAAAATAATAATGGAGAGGCTCCTGCGCGATCCCTCGCTTTTGGGCGCGCGGATGGACGACAGCGCTGTCTCGGGCATGCTCTACGAACTTGAAAAGAGCATGCTCTGGCTCGGGGCCGAGCGTCATCTGGGATTATCCACCCTGTCGGCCGTTCCGTCCGCGGGGGCTTTGAAACGCGAGGAGATGGCGTCACGGACCGGGGCTGATCAGCCGGAGTTAGGCCTGATCGCCGACTATACAGGCAGTGACCTTCCCATAAGCCCCGGCAAGGTTCCGCCCGAAATAGAGTCGGCCCTGAGCCTGGCGCTCAGTGAGCGGGATAAGCTGAGAGAGCTCGGCATAAAATATGATGAGATCGAGAATATCGATCCGATACACGTTGAAAACCTTATTGGCAGGGATATAGTTACGGTCCTGATAAAGACTCCCCATGGCCAGGAGAAGATCGGCATGATCCTTTACAGGGGGGGGTATAACCTGGATTCATCCATAACCGACCCCCATGTGAGGGTAGCTGCGCGCGTAGTTGAGCTCTACCGGCACTTAAAGCTCGACCACCTGGCCGACAGGATAAAGGATGCGGGGATAGACATAGATACGGTAAAAAGGTTCATTAACGATGTTTTCCGGCACAAGATATTAGAGCAGGAACTTGAGTTCTTTGACGCGGGAGGCGACGCGACAGTTTATGCGAACCCGACGCGGGAAATAGTTGTCAAGGACTTGCGTGAACATGACAAGGACATTATAAGACGCCCCGAGGACTCCAGGGAAGAGGAAACAGGCCCTGTTGCCGGATACAACCTGGCCAGGGACCATCTGGGACATCTTTTTATAAGGTTCATGAGGGTCGACGGGCTCAAGGTAAGGGTCAGGAAAAATGACGGCACCCTGGAGGAGAGGACCATAGCCAGGGGAATAATACAGAAGAAAGTCCCGGTATTTTTCAAAGAGAAAGAGTTCGACCCCGCGATCGGGGCCCGCCGGTTCGAGGGCATACTCGCGGACGCTATCAGGGACGGCCGCATGGGCACGGCTCGTATGCTTATAGACGAGTTCCTTGTCAGCATAAGGAGCATGATGGCCAGGGGCGTTTTTGACTGGGACGTAAAGACGGAGAACTACGGATATGATGAGACCCAGGGGCACATGGGGTCGCTTGACGCCGGAAAGTTCATGAGGGCTTCTCTGGCCGAACAGCAGCACGGCAGGGTGTTCATAAGGAACCTGCAGGCGGCCAGAGATGACATAAAGAGGTGGGCAAAGATAGTCGCCACTGATAAAGACGCGGAAGAACTGGTCGGTTATTTTGAGAAACGGGCCAGGGGCATTTTCAGCGACGGAGGTTTTATATTCGACTTGACGAAAGACGTGAGGGAGATAGAGGAGGACGAGGATTTTTCAGAGGTAGTAAGGTGGAGCCTTTCACAGGACCTCCAAGGCATGCCTGTCTGTTATACGGGCACGGAAACCATGCGCAGAGAGGCCGCCAGACGCATAGCCGTGTACCTCAGTAACAATACGGACAGTATAAATATCTCGAGGGCGGAAAGGATATTCGCTGAAATGGGCGTCAGCCGCATGGACGTTGAAAAGGCCCGGTCAGACCTTATGAAAAAATCATACCTTAAGGATGAGAGTGTTTATATCCCGCTTAAAAGCCCGCGCTACGCCGGAGCCAAAATGAGAAGACTGGAAAAACACCCTAAGGGCTCGGAAGCGGTTTTAAGGGGGAGTTACGGCGACGAAAAACTTTCCCCGGAAGCTTTCAGGGGGATAAAAAAGGATATGCTTAAACAGCTCTTTTATTTTTACGATCACGCGCAAAGCTATTATGACGTCCTGGCGAGAGAATTCGGACTTAAAGAGGGGGTGGAGATAAACGATAAACTCTCCGTGCAGATACAGTTAGATAAAATAGAAGCGGGAGAGCTGACCGCGGGGCAGAAGGATGTGCTGAAAACGCTTCTCGGCATAAAGGAATACAGTTATCTCAATCAGCGCCTCACCATGGCTTTCGATGACCTGAGGGCGCTCCGCAGGTACCCGTTCGATATTACGCTTGATAACTTTATCATAAGAAAAGAGGAAGGGGGCTTTACGGCCGAGATAGAGGCTTTCGGCAGCTATATAAGGACCGCCCGGGAGAATGAGATAGTGCAACACATGAAAGAATACCTGAACATGCCGTACGATATCATATTTGACGCCCTGGAGGAGGAAAAGGGCCTGGAGAACGCGCTCGTTTTCGCTGAAAAGGTGTATTATCAGGAAGAAGAAGGAAGTCCTCTGAGAGAATACGCGCATGACCGGATAGGGTCCATGTTCACAAGGATGGGGGGGAGGATCCGGGCCAGAACATGGGTGATGAGTATGGACGCGGGTCTTTCCGAAGGGCATCCCCTTGTGGTGGGGGTGCCGGCGGATATATACCGCAAGCTCAAAAAAAGCGGGGATATGGACAGTCTTCTCGCGGAGCTCGGGAAGCACGGTGCAGTCAGGCTGGTGCCGGTCATACACGCCGGCGACAGCGGCAAGATGGTCGAGGAGATGTCTCGGAAGGCGGAAAGAGAGTTTCTGGGGGCTGTCATAGCGCCGGATGTTTTTGACGGGGTGAGAGATGAGGACCTCGTACGTGAAACTAAGGCAGTGATCATCGATTTCGCGGTAAAAGCCCGGGAGCACATATTGCCGGGCATATTAAGCAATGTAGAGGGGAGGACCCTGCCTTGCGCGGATGGGGCCCGGCTTGGCGCTCTTGACGATCTGGCAGGTGTGGCCAGGACGGTTATAAGACTGCTGCCGGAAGGCATGTCTTATGATCTCGGTCAAAAAAGCCTGAGGGAGCTTAGGATCGACCAGATGGAGATGGAGCAGAAATACGCGGGGCTTAAGTCCGGCATCGTCAACTACCCGATAGAGGAAGATAAAGATGGCCGACCGAATTATTTTGTCCATTTTGCCGATGCCGGCCAGATAATTTCAGGTAAAGGGCCCCAGGTGGTGCCGCCGGGATTGGAGATAATGGAAAGGCGTCGCGCTCAGGGGTCATTTTTGAAAGGGTCTGACCATAGCACAGACATGTTCTATGTGGTCGCCCCTGAGGGTGGGGATAAAGAAGAGCTGAGAAAAAGTTTGATGGAGCTATGGATGCTTGAGGGAGTTATCCCGGAGGGGAATCTTGTTATTCTTGATCCCCGAGATAAGCCTTATCAGACCAGTGAGATATTTTTCATGGTAGGGTCAGGCGCCGATGCCAATAATACGGGCTTCAGGCGGATGAACGGGGAGTTGGAATATGATGATATTGCCGGGAAGATGGGGTTTCTGCAGCTTGAGATATCAGAGAGCGCCCCGAGTACGCTTAATCAGTACGCGCTACTGGTAAATATGCTGTATGGGAAAAAGAGCGGGAAGGACCCGGACCACCTCCCGGAAGGTATCATGAGGGCGGAGAACGGGGTATACATATATATAAGGAAGGAAAGACCGATAGATTTCGAGGGTGAGGTACACAGGTATTATGAGAGATATCTGCGGGAAATACTCATAAAGGCCTGATTTTGTTAAGATACAAAATATTTAGATTAAGGTAATTGACTTTTTATTGCATTTATACTATACTCTATGTAGGTAAAATTTTAAAAAGTAAGTAACAGAATTCAGCATAAAAGGCCCGAGGGCCATATATGCGTTGGGGTTTTTTACTCCGACTTATTAAAGAAAAAATAAAGGAGATAGTTATGTTATTTCTGGAAAAAATAAAAGGCACACTTGCCGCCAGAACGGTGGCCATCGCGCTGATCGTATCATTCTCTCTCTATAACGTTGGTTTCGCATTGCCTGAAGCCAAGATAGCGCCGCCGGATATAGCATCTGAAACCGGCCCTCTATCAGCGGATGATATATCCGTAGCTATAGACTCCGGATCAATACGGTCAAAGTATGATGGCAATTCCGGGAAACTCATCGTGCATATACAGGATGCCCATTGTAATTTTGAGGCCCAGTCCAATATAAGCAGCATATTGGAACAGCTATCGCAGGAATCAGGGATAGATATGATCTCGGTAGAAGGCGCTGAGGGCAAGGTAGATACCGCCTGGTTCAGAGCCTTTCCCGACGCCGAGATCAGGCGCGAGGTGGCAACATATTTCATGAAAAAAGGTGAAATAACCGGCGCCGAGTATTTTTCCATTAATTCGGACTATAACGGCACTATTTTCGGGGCCGAAACAAGAGATTATTATGTGCAGAACCTCAACGCCTTTATGGACGTGTATCCTTATAAGGATATGATAGAGGAGTACTTCAAGGGCCTGCGTTCGGTAGGAACAAGGCTGAAGGCTCTTATATACCCCCCGCGTCTCAGGGAACTCGACTCAAAAATGCAGGCTTTTAACGGCAGGGAGAAGGAGCTGAGCGAGTTCGCCGCTTATCTTGACGGCGCCTGTTCCGCTAACGGCATAAAGACGGATAATTACCCCGATTTCAAAAGGCTTACCGATACGCTTGAATATGAGAAAAAAATAGATTTTGATATAGTGGATGACGAACGCGGCCGCTATATCGACGCGCTTTCCAAACAGCTTTCCAAAGAAGAGATGGCCGAGCTTGTGGCCGCCAGCGTCAGGTTCAAAAAAGGTCATATAAAAGCGGTAGATTTCTACTCTTACCTGAGGGACCTTGCCAGGGAGCATAATATAGCGATAATCCATGAATACCCCAACCTTTTCTATTACTATCTATATACAAGGATATACGACGGAATAAACGTGGAAAACCTTTTCCGGGAAATAGACGATATAGGCAGAACTCTCAAGGCAGAGCTCATAAAAGATGATCTTCAGAGAGATCTTGACAGGTACTCTGAGAAAGTGGATATGCTCGTAAAACTCACCAATATAGAGCTTACCAACGAATGTTATGACCGTTACAAGGAGTATTCCTCGTCTTTTTCGCTTGAGGATGTTCTGGCCTTCTATTCCACGCTCGTATCAAGGTATAACCTTGACTATTCAATAGGCACTCTTCCGGATGAAATAAGACAGAACCTTCCGCAGATGATAGCGTTTTATGAAATAGCCATCAAGAGGGACAAAGCTCTCATAGATAACACTATCCGCCAGATGGAAGCGGAAGGCAAAGACAGGAGCGTTCTGATAGCCGGAGGGTTCCATACAAGAGGAATAACCGACATACTCGAGAGCAAAGGCATCTCTTATGTTGTAGTGACGCCCAAGATAACAAAGGACGTTGATTCTCCCTATATACAGGTACTTACAAATCAGAGGACCTCGATAGAGGACATAATAACCGACAGCGCCGCCATGCCGGCCGCCGCGGCAAGAAGGGGCCATCTCTCACCGCTGATGAGATTCGGGTGGGGAATAACGACTTATCTAAACCCCAAAGACAGGCAGGCTCTCGTAGAATTGTCCGGTACCATGGGCAATATAGAAGGCGGACGCGATTTCTACGGCGCCACTGTGGCAAGTTTTGACGAGGCTGTGAGATTGCTCACCGGAAAATGGCTCGAGAGCATCAGACAGAAAATGGAGACGGACCTCGGGATGAGCCCCGCCGAGGCGGACGTGGAGTTCAATAAGTTTTTAAATAACGAAGATCTTTGGGAAATGCTGACAGCCGTATATCTGTCCAAATATGACGATTATTTTGCTTCTCTGGGCCGGACGCCTAACCAGGAGGTCAGGGAGAGGATAAAGACGGCTTTTCAGACTTTCAGATCGGGCGACAGGCCCGCTCCTACACCCGGTGTTCAGGCAGCGGGTCCAAGAGTTCTGGAAGGTGCTGAGGCCGACAGGTTCGACGCCGTTCTGCGCGCGAGCTTCGAGGCTGGTACGTGGACCGAGGAGCCCATAGGAAAGACTATGGGAAGGCCGGAATTCAAGTTCATAGTGCACGACGGATTGATAGAGGGCCTGGCTAACGAAGGACTTCCGGCGAACGTGCACCCCGGAAGGGGCGGAGCGGCCCTGCAGCATAAAGGTTTGCAGGCACACATAGACAGGTTCGTTTTAGAAAACCTTTCATCAGAGGAGTTCCTGATAGTTGCCAGGCACGAGCTTGCGCATCTTGATATATTCAACGAGAACAAAGGCTCGGAAGCCTATGTTAAATGGGTTGAAGCGGGAAGCCCCATGGGCCAGTCCCAAGAGGATTTCGTCAATAACGTCCTGGGGTACGACGTGAGGGACATAGCCGCGAAAATAGAAATGCTGGTTGGTATGCTCACGCCGGAAGACATGACGCCCGAAGAAAAAGCTCTACGCGAAGACATTTCCTATGGCGATGCCGCCAGAAAAGAGATATACCGCGCGCGGGAAGAGATCGTTACAATGAGGCTCAAAGGCGGAGAGGAAAACCAGGCCTTGGCTGACGAAAAAGAGCAGCAGCTAAACAAGTGGATAAAAGGAGTATACACCCGGCGCGCAAACATAGACCACATGCAGGGTGTATTAACCTCTGAAACATACAATGGATATGACGTTATAATTATAAGTTCGTCTACTCAGGACGAGGCCGACTACCAGCAGAAAGTCCTTGAAAAGACATTCGAGGGCAGAAGAACGGGTAACGATGCAATGGGGAACAAGGTCGTTATACTGTCCGTACTCGATGAAGCCGAAGGAGGCCAGATAATAGGCCAGGCAAATACATGGAGAAGGGCCGTAGATCAATTCGCCGAGTGGGCAAGCGCTAATGGTCTTGAAAACACAAACCTTGATGAACTTTTCGGGCAGGACAAAGTCAAAGTAGCGGTTTATCACAACGGCGGAAAAGGCGAGAGGGCTTCACCTGCCACACAGTCTCTCGGCAATTCACGAGGCGCCCAGAAGCTTGTGGGTAAAGTAACTAATCCCCAGGGAGAAGAAGTGGACCTGGAGCTTATTACGGCCGTTGTTCTTGAGACAGCCCCTCTTGCCATGTCAAACGACAGGTCCAGGGTGGATACTTTCTGGGCGAATCAGGTAGCTTTTGGGACCACGGATTTCGCAAACCTGGAAAGAAGCAATTTCCAATTCGACAAATTCGTCATAAAGGTGCCGAAGAACCCCAAGAAAAAGGATCTTTTTGATTATGGCACAGCGGTTATAGATGAAGTCGGCAAGATAGTAAAATTCCTGGCAAATAAAGTGCTGACCAAAAAAGATCCCGCGACAGGCAAATTTGTGGATAACCCAGATTTTGCAAGAGAGAACGAAGAACTCTTATCAGCCCCTAAAGGTGTTTTCGATTACGGTTCTTTCAGCATGAGCAGGGCGATGCATTATGCCATCATGGATTACTGGACGAATGTACAAGGTATTTTTGCCGTGATAGACGATGAAGCTGGAGACGGCAAGGCCGGTATATCCAGGGATATAGACCCTGCTCTTGTGCAGGTGGTTGTGCCCCTGGTTAACGGTCTTTCCGGCAAAGAGATACCGGTTGCGGCGCTTCCACCCAAAGAGGAATTGAGAAATATGCCCGCATCTTTGGAAAAAGATGAGGTGCTTAAAAAGGCCTACGAAGCCTTGATCGGGGAAATGGACGATCAGGAGTTCATCGATGCGTTGAATAAAATATACAACAATCCCAAGAAAAAACAGTTCGTGCTTGAAGCGGTTGAATTTTTTATTCTTTACCAGGCCGAACTGTTTGGTGATCTTGATAAGGTTATCGGTCACATTGATATGGGTGAAGAAAGCCACTGGTTCGCCTATAAGAGGATACTTGACCTAAGTAACGAAAAATTCTTCATGTTGGCAGATATTTTGGGGTATTCGCAGGAGATAGAGCCCGACGGAGAAGTGACAACAAGGGAAGCCACCCTGGAGGACATTATCAAGGCCGAAGACTCAAGAAGAGTGAGGAACATAAAAGACGAGGCGGTCGCGGTGTTCTATACCGAAAACGGTGAGAAAATAACCCTTTCCGCTGAGGATGTCAGGAAAGGGTATTATGACAGGGAAAATGACATAGAAATAAAGGGCTCCGTGATACAGGGGAAGACGGTGCTCCTCCCCGGATCAAGGATAATAAACAGCGTAGTCAATGATTCCCAGGGTGTGATAGTTGCCGAAAATTCTTATGTGGAAAGCGCTACTTCGCCCGAGATAAAAGCCGAAAACGCCATTATATACAAAGCCATTGACGAAAAAAGTGTTTCGGC
Organism: uncultured Planctomycetia bacterium; assembly: GCA_964451815.1. Taxonomy (GTDB): domain Bacteria; phylum Omnitrophota; class Gorgyraeia; order Tantalellales; family Tantalellaceae; genus CAYVIW01. The sequence continues at coordinate 11,500 of CAYVIW010000047.1, forward strand.
CGTTAAAGGACTCGTAGCTGACGCCTACAGGCCTGAGCTGGAAGATGCCAGGTTCCGCCCCGGTCAGACAAGGATGAGGGCGAGTATCGGCTACGATCCTAAAGGCGAGGCCGAAAATGATAAGGTGCGCTTCGGGGACAATGCATACTCCTTCCAGGAGGTGCGCGACCTTCCCGTTAACAGGTCCGAAAACGACGCCATAGAAGCGAGGAACAGGCAGCAGGCCTTCTTTGAGGCGGTGGGCCGCCAGAAGGCGGAAATGATAGAAAGAAGGATAAGAATAGTTCTTCGCGACGACGCGGAGCCTTTAAAGTTCGGTACAAGCGGGCTTAGGGATACGGTTGATCGTTACGAAGCCGGGGAATTCCTTCGAGGAAAGATGACAGACAGGGAAGTATACATAAACACACGGGGATTTATAAGTTTCTTGAGGGAGATGGGGGATATAAACAACACACAGAGAACAATAGCCGTTGGGGGAGACTTGAGGTCATCGACGTCTAAGATACAGGCGGCGGTTATCAAGGCAATACAGGACGAAGGTCTTGTGGCGGACTACATAGGGGATGTCCCCAGCCCCGTTCTTGCCTATTACGCGATGCAGAAAGGAATGCCCAGTGTTATGGTGACGGGAAGCCACATACCCGAGGACAGGAACGGCATAAAATATACCAAAATATCGGGAGAGGTCCTGAAGTCCGACGAAGAGCCGATACTCGCGAATGTTAAAAAGGCAAGAGAAGAGGTTTATGGGCTGGAGGACGCGGACTATATTTTCGATAGCAATAAGAATTTCTTGACCGAACAGGTCCTCCCTGAATCTGTTTCGAGGGATGAAGCCGTAAAAATGTTCATTGACAGGTATGTAAACGGTCTTCCGGCGGATTTCCTGAAAGGCCGCAGGGTAGTGATCTATCAGCACTCGGCCGTAGGAAGGGATATTAATGCTGAGATATTCAAGCTTCTGGGAGCCGAAGTTATTATCCCCACGGAGGCCGTGAATATAACTTATGTAGACGAGGCAACGAGGCAGGATAAAACAGAAGAAGTCTACCTGAGAAGCGAAACTTTCGTGCCGGTCGATACCGAAAAGATAACGAATAAAACACAGGCCGTGCTTGACTACTTGAGGGACAATTATCCCGCCGATGCGTATATCTCGTTCGACGGGGATACTGACAGGCCACTTTTTGCCGACGAGAATGCCAAGTTTCTCCCGGGAGACAAGCTTGGCGCTCTTTCGGCCCAGTTCCTGAAGGCGGATATGGCCGCCATACCTGTGACATCAAACAGGAAGATGGTCGACGATGACTTGTATGGGAAAGGCATGAAGGTTCTAAAAACCAGAGTAGGTTCGCCTTATGTGATAGACGCTGTCCAGGGATATCTCGCCGAAAACCCTGACACCGCGGCTGTGACTTGGGAGGCTAACGGCGGATTCCTTCTTATGACGCCCGTACAGATAGAGGGTGCGGAAGCGGAGCTTAAGGCTTTGCCCACCAGGGATGCCACGCTTCCCCTTGTTTTAGCCGTACATCAGATAGGGGAGACAGAGACAGGCAAGGCCTCGGATATGATAAGGGCAAGGCTCACTCCTTACGAGACAAACGCAGGCGTAGTAGACAATAAATCCTCCGGGGCGGAGACTTATACCGCCGAGACGGGGCAGACAATAAAGAAGATGTTCCAGCCCGGAGATGAAAACGTCGCGGAAGTTATTTTCGGCGAGGACGGCATATATATGATCAGGACTATCGCGCCGGGAGTACCGGTAATGGACATGGACGCGGACCGGGTAAAAATGTCCGGAAAGGAGGCTCGGGAGATCCTCGCGATAAAACAAAACGTCGAGAAATATTTCACCGCTGGATTAGGGTTTAAGACGCCTATCGCCGCGATAAATTTTCTTGACGGGCCACAGCTGGTCTTTGATGACGGCACTACTTATGAGTGTTCCCAGCTCAGGCCTTCGAGCAACGCGCCGGAATTTAGGAATTACGCTCTGGCAAAGGACATAGAAAAGGCAAAGGAAATAGCGAACAGGCGTTATAAGATAGTTCCCCAGATAATCGCCGATCTGTCATCATCTGGCAAAAGGGCCGAAGTGAGCATGACGCCCGGCAAATATTCCGTAACGCTGCCGGAAAAGTCCGGCGCCGGGGAGGCATTAAGGGTGCCGCTCATCAACGGCAGGGGCATACTTTCCTCAGACACGATCAACCGCCGGGAAGTGTTGAGAATGCCTTTCGTTAATGGAGGCCCCATACTCGCGACCGGCGAGAGAGATATGGAAAGCGCTTTGGTTCTTACTGAGGACGAAGAGGGCAATATAGAAGCGCATGACAGGATCGAGATATTCAAATACTCACCTGTCAGCGTCCCGCATTTGCTCGAAGGGCGTGCCATTCAGGTTGAGGTCACCGAAGGTGAGGTCTCGATAGGGGTTGATGGCGGGTACGAGGCTAGTATACCCGCGAATATGATGTATCAGACGCCCGAAGGGGCACAGGATGTCATGCTTTGGAGGAGCAGTGATGAAAGGGCTGTCGCCTCTATCAGATATACAAATACTCCCGGGGAACAGGCCGCTTATCAGACCCTTTATATGGTCCAGAAACACCTTGCCGAAATAAAGAAGCAGAAAATAAGGCTCTATATGCCTGAAGAGCTTTTCTTTAAAAGGGGAGGCAGGCATGATGTGGGGTCTCTGGCATGGACGCAGAACATTATGAAGCGACTTGTGGGGGATAACGTGGATATACGGGTTTATCAGACATCCGGGGACTCACGCCTTTTGCACCTCGCGAACATGACCCTCGAAGACGGGTTCCAGAATGTTCTTGTGGCCGCCCAGGGCCACCTCAGCGCTGCGGACCAGCTGAGGAACGAGCAAATAAAGGACTTCATTGTCGGGGCGAAGATACTGCCGATACCTGACGATGCACTAAAGTTTGAGACCGGCTGGGACTTCTGTCTTGAGACGGTAGGATGGGGTCTTATCCTGGGGGCGGTAACTCCCGACCAGATAAGAGACGCCCAGAATGAGGATGACCCCACAAGTCCCGCGGTAGATATGCATAACTTCATCAAGAACGTTCTTAAGAGGGATATTGATGTAGAATATCTCTATATGATGATGCCGTACAAAACGAGGCTTGAAAATATCGCAAATATAACTGATCAGGAAGTAAAAGAGGCTCTCGAATCCAAGATAGATATAGTCCAGTGGATGAATTTTCTCGTGAAACAAATTCTTTTTAGTATGCCGATAAGGGCGTTAGATCCGACGGACGCTCTGCGCCAGAGAATGAAAGTACTATGGAGCGCCTAATCGCAGGCCTAATCGCAGACGCTTTATGTAACACACTATGAATAAACGAGTTGCAAGGTAAACATGGGTAGAGGCTGTGTGAGGTACCCACCTTTAGGGTGGAAATCATTTACTTGAAAGAACTTAGATAAAGCGTCTGCGTTAATAAAAAAAAGGAGAGGACAAATGAAAAGAACATTGGTGATACTGGCAGCTTTGGTTTTTGCTTTTTCCGCGCTTTCATACGCGCAGGAAGCGAATGTTATTTTTAGTTTTGAGAGCGGGCTTGAAGGGTGGGATATCCCGGATTGGGCCTATGAGAAACCGGACCATGTCCAGAAGACCATAGACCGCAGTGATCTGTATGCCAGTCATGGTGATGCCAGCCTTGAAATAGATACGGATTTTCCCGGAGGCATGTGGACGGGAGCCATAGTGGAAGTCATGGAGTATTTTGACTGGTCGGACTACAGCAGAATAGAATGCGACGTGTATCTTCCCGCGGATGCTCCACAGGGACTTAAGGCCAGCATTATACTGACCGTTGGTGACAGTTGGAAATGGACCGAGCAGTCAAGGTCAGTTAACCTTATCCCCGGCGAGTGGGTAACTTTATCCGCTGATCTTACCGAAGGAAGCATAGACTGGAGAAGGACGCAGGTCGATGACGCTTTCCGCGCGGATGTAAGGAAACTGAATATACGCGTAGAATCCAACAATCAACCCGCCTATACAGGCAAAGTGTATGTTGACAATATAAAAGTGACAAAATAAAGACGCGACCAGCTTAGATCCGGTTTTTAAGGATCGTAAAACGGCCCGGCCCGGATCTTCCGGACGGATCGCAATAAAGCAGAGAGAGCCATATGCCGTAAACACCTCCCCTCGGCAAGCTCTCTCTGTTTTTTTGTCCCGGCCCCAAGAACCAATACACCAGTACACCAATATACCGAAATTCACCAAGATAACTATTGTCTCGACCGGACTTATGTCATACAATTAACGTGTTATGACTAAGATAAGCAAAATGCTTGAGAATGCCCGGGCCATGGCGGAGGCTCCCTCAAAAGGCATAGGCCCGGAAGTTGTCATAGTGGTCAATTCCATGCCTGCTGAGGCCGCATACTGGCAGGAGCGCCTTACCGGGGAAGATAATATCCACGCCTCCGGCGCGGTAATACGCCGCGGGGCGGTCGTACTTTCTGTTACCGAATCTAACTGGCAGGGACCGGCAGGCAACGCCCTTGGAACGCTCAACGGGTTCTTTCAGGCCGCCGGTAAGGCCGGAGAGCTGGGCCTTATATCCGGGAGGGGTGAGGAGACCGATATTTTTCTGGAGTTTCTGGCCGATAAAAGCGTTTTCATGTTCCATACGGCGGGTAGGGGAATGAGGGTGGCTCCTCTCGCCGCATCTGAACTCAACTCGAAATCAAATATAAAACTTCCGGGCATCATAAATGTGGCGGGAAAAGAAGAATGCGTAACTATACTGGAATCTGTAATAAAGATGGCCAGTATATACGCGCCTTCGAGGAGAGGAAGGCTTGGGGTTTTCTGGGGAGATCAGGTCATAATTAACGAAAATAGCATAGATCTTGACGGGAGTCACCATGTGGAGATATTCGGCCAACTTGTTCCTCTGGATGAAAACATAAAGAGCTACGGTGTCCTTATACCTTCAGGCGACGGTGGATGCGGGGTGAGGGAAAAACTTGATGTCGCCAGTGTAATTGATATGCTCGGCCCCGCTAATAACAAAGTTTACAGGAGCATCGGATCGTTCACGATCTCTCTTGATATTTTAAGAGCATTTATGGATCTTGAGAGGTCTGTTCTTAAAGCCGGAAAAGGCTCTCTTAATACCGATCCCGACTGGTGGCAGCCTCTGACATCCACAAGGGAAGAATATACCCGAACAATGGACCAAAAGGGCATTGATCCGGTTTCTTCCGGCGCCAGATGGGATAACGTTAACAGCATGTGGCAAACTTTAGAGAAGGATCCTGCCGAATGCGGGAAAAGTGGAAGGATAGGCTTCACGGATGTGGGAGAAGGCTCGTTCTGGTGGGATTACGGACAGAACGCTTATTTGTTTGAAAACATAAAACTTTTGACCACCGGCACGGAAGAGTCGAGAGCGGCCAGGCTATTCTTTGGGGCGGAAAAAGCACTTGTAAAAAGCAGCCGTGAAGGAAACGTTATTATAGATGATTCACTTATCCTTAACTCAAGCTTGAAAACCGGTGTTCTCAAGCGATGTGTGGTGGTATCCAGCGATATAGACAGTATATGCGCCGAGAACTCCGTTATAATAGGAAGCGACATTATTGAGCTTAACGCCGAAGGGGCGCTGTGCTACAATGTGGTTTCAGCCAAAGAGAGCCTCAAAGAAGGCGATGTAGCGGCAAATATTTTTCATTCATCTGAAGGAAAGATAGATATGCGGACCTGTCTTCGCAGGGACGGCCGAGCCGATTGGGAAAACAATGAAAAGGTTTGCGATAATCGCTTTACGTATAAAGAAATAGCGGATATTATGAGAGGGGTCAGCCGGGAAGAGTCAGAGAGGGTTAAGCGTCGGGCGGCCGAAGAGCTAAGAGGAAAGAGCTAAGTGGTAAGAGTAGTACCGACTTAAGATAAAAAGAGGGGATAGAGGTCATGACGAAGCATTTGAGATTTGGGACAAGCGGATTAAGGGACACGGTAGAGAACATGACCGACATGGAATGTTATATAAACACCCTCGGGTTCATATCGTTCCTGAGAGAAAAAGGTGAGCTGGGCGGAGAAAAACCCCAGATAGCTCTGGCAGGTGACCTCAGGAGTTCTACCCCCAGAATAATCGTTGCCGTCTCCACGGCCATAGAAGATGCCGGGTGTTCGGTAATGTTCTGCGGCATGGTGCCCACCCCCACCCTTGCTTATTTCGCGACAACAAAAGGCGTCCCGAGCATAATGGTTACAGGTAGCCACATACCGGACGACCGCAACGGCATAAAGTTCACAAAGACCTCCGGAGAGGTCCTCAAATCGGACGAAGCCGATATTTTGCGCAACGTTTCATCTGTCAGAGAAAAAGGATACCCTACGGGCCTTTTTGACGATTCGGGTATGTTCGGTTCTCCCCGTAAGGGACCGGAACCAGTGTATGAGAAAGAAGCCGAGGACCTTTATGTTAAAAGATATACGGAATGTTTCTCCCCGGCTACCCTCAAAGGCCTTAAAATAGTTTTCTATGAGCATTCGGCGGTCGGTAGGGATATGCTCGGGCCTATCCTGGAGTCTCTCGGGGCCGAGATCGTAAAGGTCGGCCGAAGCGAGAAGTTCGTGCCCGTTGATACCGAAAAAGTATCGGAAGATACGATAAAAAGCTTAAAGCAATGGGCGGACGAGTTCCATCCATTTGCCGTCGTCTCGACAGACGGGGACTCAGACAGGCCCCTTCTTGCCGATGAAAAAGGAGATTTTCTTCCGGGTGATAAGCTCGGGGCCCTGGTGGCCATATTTCTCGGCGCGGATTTCGCGGCAGTGCCCATAAGCGCCAATGATGCTGTCATAAGCGCTCTCGGGGAAAGAGGGATAAAAGTGGTAAGTACGAAGATAGGCTCGCCTTATGTTGTAAGGGCGATGGCGGATGAACTTGCTTTGAGCCGGGCGTCAAAAGTTGTTGGCTGGGAGTCCAATGGGGGTTTTCTTCTCGGCAGCGACTGGAAATTCGACTCAAAAGAGCTCAAGGCGCTTCCTACCAGGGACGCGGTCCTTCCGATAGTGGCGGCGCTGGCTATGGCTTCGGAGAAGAAAATACCGGTGTCCGAATTGGCGGGTTCTATACTTCCGCATAGATATACCCATGCTGGTGTCGTGGACAACAATACCGCGGGTTGCCGCGACTATACGGCGGATGTAGGTAAAGCCATAATAAAAGGATTCTCACCTCAGGAGCCTGGTATTAAAGAAGCGGTCTTCACCGAAGAAGGTGTAGAGATCGACGGCCGAAAAGTTGACGAAGCGTCCGAAAAAGACCTTTTGCGGGTGAAAGAAAAACTTTCCCGGTATTTCAATGAGGAAGGAGGCTTTACCGCCATAAGAGCCATCAATTTTATAGACGGAATAAGAGTGGCTTTTGCGGGCGGCGATGTCGCTCACATCAGGCCTTCGGGCAACGCTCCGGAATTCAGACTTTACGCGACAGCCGATACCCGCGAAAGGGCCAGCGAGATAGTTGAACAGAGAAAGAGCATAGTTCCCTTTATTGTAAAGGATATTCGTTTAGCCGAGACCATAATAAAAGCGGCCCAGAAAGGAACACCTCTTTACATAAGGCCCCATCGGGAAGAAAAAGTATGGGGCATAAAAGGGATAGGAGAATACTGGTACGGGGCTGAGCCGGAGGGCAAAAGCTCAACAGTTGTTCTCGGCGATCAAACCTGTCTGTTAGATGATGTAGTATCGGCCGTACCTCAAAGTATTCTGGGTGAAGAAGCTATAAAAAAATTCGGCCCGCTTGTTCCGCTGGTAAAGATACTTACCCCGAAGGGGAGATTGTCTGTCCAATTCCATGACTCTAAGAACGAGCTCTGGATAGTTACCGGGATCAGCGAGGAATTCTCCGGCGAAAAACCCTCTATAATAGTGGGGTTCAGCCCATTTTCCGTTGAAAGATACGGAGATAAAGTAACAGTTGAATACGGCAAAGCGCTGAAAGATTACGGCGCCGGATTGAACGGCCTAATAAATGAGCTCGAAAGTCTCCCCCCCGGTCCCCGTGAGATGCTGATACGCACAAGGGACGCTATAAAGGCCGCCGAATACCTCGCGAACATCGATAATAAAATATCAAATATGCTCAAAGAGCTTCTTAAGGCCAGGGAGAGGCTTGAGGAGTTCTATAATTACCGTGTTGTAAAACCCGGAGACGTTGTTCCCGTTCCTTCGGGCACCCTGCACGCGCTGGGTCCGGGGGTTGAAGTGGTAGAACCGCAGATACCCGGGCCTACTCAGTCCCTTGAGGACGGGGCGACCTTTCCGGTCAGATATTATTTCCCGGGGCATGAGAGGCCTGGGGCGTTCAAGAAGCTGGATATAGACAGGGTAGGCGAGATGCGCTCGGGTATCACTCCCGAAACTCTGCCCGAGATCATAGAGGAGGGAGCGGGGTATACAGTAGAAAGGCTGCCCGGGAAATTCGAGGACAAGGGGCTTGAAGTCAGGCGCGTGAACATGCGTAAATCTTCAAGTCTTGAGTTCAAGAATAATTCCACCCTGCATAGTTTCGTAGCGGTTCGCGAAGGCGCTTCTATTATTGCCGGTGGCGGAAAATATCCCGTCCCGAAGGCGGTGCCCGGAGGAGAGATGTTGATAGTCCCCGCCTCCTGCGCGGACTATACCGTTTACGCGGACAAGGAAACCTGTATAATAGATACCTTTACGCCGGTCTGACCAAACGAGCAGCGCTATAAAAACCTTAATAAAGGTCTTTATAATATCTGAGTTGACAAGCATGGCCTATTCTTGTAGAATGAAAAAGCTTGTCCCACCGGGGATTATTGTCAAACCAAAGGGCGACGATGGAAGAAAAAACATTTATACAGAAATTCAACGAACAAAAGATATCATATTTGTTCATAGCGTTGCCATTTACGCTTTTCTTTATCTTTCAGCTGGCTCCGGTCTTTATATCGTTCATATGGTCCTTTACCGAGTATGACGTTGTCCATTCCCCCAGGTTCGTGGGACTGGCCAATTACAAGCAGATACTTTTTGATGATCCCCTTTTCTGGAAAGCTCTTAGAAATACCTTCACATATGTGATCGGGGTAGTTCCCATAGGCATAACGCTATCACTTCTACTTGCCGTAGCAATAGACCAGAAAATAAATTTCAAGAACTTTTTCAAATCCATATTTTTCCTTCCCACTGTTACTGCTATAGTTGCCGTATCTGTAATATGGAAGTGGCTTTATGCCGGAGAAAAATACGGTCTTCTCAATTTTTTTCTGATAAAGCTCGGGCTCCATCCGATAGACTGGCTGGCCAGCCCTACATGGACACTGCCTTCTATAATGATAATGTCTATATGGGCCGGGGTCGGATATAGCATGATACTTTTCCTGGCCGGCCTGCAGACCATACCGCATGTTATGTACGAAGCCGCCGAGATAGACGGGGCCGGTTTCTGGTGCAAGTTTTTTCATATAACTCTTCCGCTGCTCAAACCCACGCTGGTATTTGTGTCGATGATGAGCTTTATTTTCAGTTTTCAGGTATTTGAGCAGGTTTATATAATGACAGGCGGGCAGGGCGGCATCGGCGGTGTACTTAACTCGGCCCTCACCATAGTCGCCTATCTGTATGACAAAGGGTTCATGAAATTCCAGATGGGTTACGCCTCCGCGCTGGCGTACATAATCTTTGTTATCATCTTTTTGCTGACAATAGTCAATAACAGGATAATGAAATCGAACGTTGAATATTGAGGAGGAACAGAAGCGGCATGGCGCATGATATAGGGGTAAGAAAAGACAGCCTTCCGATAAGAACATTCATCTACCTGTTCCTTATAGCGGGGGCAGCTACGATGGCGCTTCCTTATATATGGATGTTCGTTACCTCAATAAAGCCTCTTGAAGAGATACAGGCATTCCCTCCCAGTTTTATCGTAAAGAACCCGACCCTTGAGCCCTACAGGGATCTTTTCAAAATGATACCCATGGCCAGATATATGTTCAATAGCCTTTTTGTGGCCGGGTCCATAACCCTTTTCAACGTTTTCGCCACTTCTCTGGCGGGATACGCTTTCGCGAAACACAAGTTCTGGGGCAGAGACAAGATCTTTCTCCTGTTCATAGGATCTCTCATGATCCCCTGGCAAGTTAACATAATACCGGGGTTTGTCATTGTTAAGAACCTCGGCTGGCTCAACACCTACAGGGGTCTCATTATACCTTCCATGGCCTGGTGCGCGTTTGGTATCTTCCTGAACCGCCAGTATATATACAGTATTCCCGATGACCTGATAGACGCGGCTAAAATAGACGGCTGCAGCGAATTCACCATATATTTCAGAGTAATACTTCCTTTGATAAAACCGGTTCTCGCGACGCTCGCGATATTTACTTTTCTCCAGCAATGGAACAATTTTGTCTGGCCGCTTGTCATAATACATACTAGCGAGATGCGTACCCTTCCTCTGGCCCTGGCTGTAATAACGGGTCAGTTCGGGGCGAACTTTGCCATGGTAATGGCGGGTGCGGTAGTAGCTACATTGCCCATGCTTGTGGTGTATTTATTGTTCCAGAAGTATATAATAAAAGGAATAGCGATGACCGGGCTCAAGGGATAGAAGCGACAATTGAAAGGGTAATGGATAAAACGACAACAATCTAAAAAAGGGTAAAAACAATGAAAAAGGCACCAGGTATATTCGCGGTAATATTTTTAGCGGGCACACTTATAATGACTGGATGTGGCAGGAAAGAAGAAGCAGCGGTAGCGCCTGAAGACACACAAACAGCTGTACAGGCTGATACTTCCGAGCCCAAGGATTCCGCGTTGCAGGAGACTGTGCTTGAGATAGTCGAGGTTCCGGAAGAAGAGAACCTTGTATATTTAGATGTTTCAGATGCCGACGCTTCCAGTTTTGACCAGACGCCCGACTGGGCTCCTGAGCCCGACCCGATGGCCGCGGTAGACAGCGACATGCTTACGCGTTGGTCCAGTGATTACAGCGACGCCCCGCAATGGATATATTTTGACCTGGGGGATGAAAGTATCGTGAGCAATGTAATAATAAGGTGGGAAAGGGCCCATGCCACCGAGTACAAGATACTTGCGTCGAATGACGCTGTTTCCTGGCAGGAGGTTGCTCATATCACCGGTGCCGGAGGAGGCGCTATCGAATCTTCGTTCGAGCCGGTGAAATGCCGTTATATTAAAGTGCTGGGTCTTAAGCGGGTCAATGAGGATTGGGGCATCTCGATATGGGAAGTGGAAATATACGGCCCCGAGTCAGTTAACCCGGGCGCGATGGTTACGAAAGAAGAATATCTTTCGGGGGACGATGACGAAGCAAGGCGGAAAGAAGCGGACGCCCTTTTAGAAGAACTGGCGGAAGAACCTGCGCCTTTGACAGAGCAACCTTTCCAGAAAGCTTTTGTATACACATCCTGGATGGGGGAAGAGTTTCTCCTTCCGGCCTCTGACCTGATGCTGGCTTATCTCAAAAAGTCGGGTTTTGATACCGCGGCTATAATGGTGCCGGCCTATCAGGATTCAATAGATTCACCCGAGATATTCACCAACGATACTCCTGACGGGGATACCCCTACCGATGAGGCGCTCAGACATGTGATAGAGTCATGCCATAAGATAGGTCTCAGGGTGATGTTAAAACCTCACATTGATCCCAGGACCGATGAGCCGCGTATAAACATAATGCCGTCGGAAGAATGGTTCGATAATTTTGAGGAGTTCACCGTAAGGTACGCGCGTCTGGCGCAGGAGACCGGCGCGGAAATATTCTGTATCGGCACCGAGCTGGAAGCCACCACATTCGGTCCCTGGACCGCCAGGTGGAATCAGGTAATAGACAGAGTAGAAGAGGTGTACGACGGTATGATCACCTACGCGGCCAACTGGACCGAATATGAAGAAGTGCCTTTCTGGGACAGGCTGGATTTCATAGGCATAGACGCGTATTTCCCGATAGCGGAAACTGATGATCCATCTGTAGAAGAGCTGACTGAAGCGTGGTCCCAGATAGCTGATGAAATAGAACAGTGGCGAGAAGAAAAAGGCCTTACGGACAAAAAAGTAGTTCTGACGGAAATAGGTTATCCGTCGGCGCGGGGTAGCGGCCGGCAACCCTGGGTAGCCATTTCAAGAATAGAAGACCAGCAGGAACAGGCCGATTGTTTTGAAGCCATGTTCAGAGGCCTTGAGGGGCGGG
>CAYVIW010000048.1:0-20390 GCA_964451815.1 uncultured Planctomycetia bacterium
ACCTGGCGGGCGCCCTCAACAAGCATAACATTTTTGTTGGTGGACTTATCCGTGATAAATTCCTGGATCTCTACATCTAATGACCTTGGTATATACATATTATCTCCATTCTATAAACACTATATGTATAGAATATATCATATCTATACAAAAAATCAAGCGAAAATATCAAAAAAAGCGCCTATTTCCAGTATTTCCAGACGCTATATCTAAAGCTATGCAAAATAAGAACTTATGACTTAAATGCGGGTATTTGTGCCGAAATACCCGCATTTAGATTGCAACGTATTATAGTTAAAGGGGTTATATAAAGCGTCTGCGGATCTGGTCAAGGGGTTTGGGGGGCGTGTGAGTCGAGATATTTTTGGTAGATGCCCTGGTACATTGGGCTGTAGGGCTTGAGTTCGGCGGCTTTTTTGAGCTGGGACAGGATGAGCTGACGGGTCATTATATTGGCCCGGGGTGACATCCTGTATAAAGTGGCGGCGTAATCAAGGTGGTATTTGGGCCAGAGCGGACGAAGCTCTATCGCGTGCTTTAAAAGAGCGAGCTGGGCGCGGCGCGCGGCGCGCTCGGTAAGGCCCGCTTTTTGCGTATCGCCCTCTCGGATCAATATCTCCAGCATTTCGTGCTTTGCGAAATAAAGCTTGGCGTCGGTTGAATCGAGCTTTATGGCGGTATCAAGCAGCTGTGCCGCGGACTCGGCGGAAATCGCCCCCTCTTCTACTTTGGTAGCGGTCCTGTAAACGCGGTCGGCGGTAAAGATGGTCACGACCCTTGCCGCGAAAAGCAATGAGAACGCTATGATAATAAAATTGGCTACTAAGTGCTTTTTCATTTCTCCTCTAAATTAGCGGCGCCCCGGCGGAGCCTGCCCACGCATTCCGAGAACCTGCGCAAATACCACACAAGGAACAACAAAAAAAACGCTCCACCTACAGAACCGAGTTCGGCTAATAGATGCAGATGGTCCTGATGCGCGTAGAACAGAAAACCCCACCCGGCGGGGAATGTTCTGTATATCATAAAAATATTAGAATATGCCCCCAGCCCCGCGCCCACCAGCGGGAAATCCTTTATCAGCTGTACTGTATCTATCCACATGTAGGGCCTTAAGAGAAGTTCTATCTGCTCTCTTGCCCTTATGGCCTCCAGGCCCCTTGTCCAATAATACTCAAGACGTTTGAAGCGCATTATGGTGTTTTCGGGGCCCAGCCATATTATCATGGCTATAAAAAGGCCCAGGACCGTCAGGCTGGTTATAAAAAGTTTGGCTTTTCGGGTCCTGGGGCCTATAGCGAGGCATACCACTGTAAATACTATAAACGCCAGAGCAAAGCTTATTATGCCGCCTCTTGACCTGCTTAAGAATAGAGAGCCCACCATTACTATGGACATAAAAAGGTAAAGGATCGTCTTGTTGGCCTCGGGCGATGAGAACCATACTACTTTGTCTTTGACCCTTCTCATATGCCTCAAGGGAGAAGTGAAAATGCCCGAATAGAACATGGCTATGGCCAGGAAAGAGGTCATTTCCATGAACCCGGCAAAGTTGTTGTAACATACAAAGGGCCCGAAATTACTGCCGGGGTAACTGACAAGCCAGAACATCCTGCCGGTCCAGCTCAGCCACTGGATTATACCGAAAAGCCCGACGATGAATCCGATGATGATAATGGAATTGACGAGTTTGTTGAGGAAGCGGTAGTTGAGCGTTTGAACATGCCCGTTGCGTCGTGCGTTGTTCTTATTGCTATGGGAGATGGCGGCTATTATGGTCAAGAGGACCGTGAAATAAAGCGCGTCTGCCGGTATATGCATGTTGAAGTCCACAAAAGCGTGGAACAGTATTGACAGCACAGCGCATACCGCGCCGAACATTATGAAAGCCGGGTGGATGGAGCGCGGGATGTAGCTTTCCCGTCGCCCGTCGCGCGGGGTGCGTCGCGCGTTATTTTCATCGGTTTGGGTTTGAGGGCGCCTTAATTTGGATATGACCACAAGGTACACCATTATGTAGCTTGCGAGTTTTATCAGGTATTCTACTGTCGCCCTCGGATAAACGCTCAATGTTTGATAAGAGGGAGCGCTGAACATGTATTCGGCCCTCAGGCGAAAGATCTCGGGCGAAAGCATCTTTACAGCGTTTGCCGGAAGTGGGACTATGTACAAAAGGTTCACGCCGAGAAAAGCCAGAATGGCTATTGAAGTAGGAAGCTTCAGTGCCTGCGAGAGAGCGCTTCGCCCGGGTGTTTCGAGCCGGGAAGAAGCACGCGAAATAAAATATATGTCGAAAAGGATAAGGGATAAGATGGCCAGGGTACACCAGGCCCAGGTGTGTACGCTCGCGAAAGCCAGGGGTGCGAAAAAAAGAAGCGTGACGAGTATTGTGTCTTCAGATCTTGAGCGTCCGGGAAGTTTCATATTATATGAGGCGCGGGATAGACGCGGGCTTTGTTATGCCTTTTGGCCATCCCCGTAATATTTGCCGTGATGCTTGCCGTAATACTGCGTGTAATAGTAGTAATCCCCGCCGGTCTTGCCGGTCTCTACCATGTTAAGGACCCCGCCGAGTATGGATGAATTCTTGACGCTCTCAAGTATCTCTTTGCTCTTCAGAATAGCGTTCTTGTGGGTATGCCCGGCCTTGATAACGAGTATGACCCCGTCAACCTTGCCGGAAAGCACAACAGCGTCGGTAACGGCCATTACAGGCGGGGGATCTATTATGACGCGGTCGTATCTCTCGCCGAGCTGGCCGAGGAACTCCTCTATTTTCTTTGAGCCCAATAGTTCCGAAGGGTTCGGCGGGATCGAGCCGCAGGCTATTATATCAAGGTTTTTGATCTCTGTTGAGTGTATGGCCGTTTTAAGAGTATCGCTTCCGGCCAGAATATCGCTCAGGCCGTGCTCCGCATTAAGATCGAAGACGCCTTCTATTCTGGGCCTGCGCATGTCGGCGTCAAGAAGCACTGTTCTCTCGCCCGACTGGGCCATGGCTATTGCCAGATTTATGGCTACGGTTGTCTTTCCCTCCTGGGGGGATGAGCTGGTAACAATAATGGTCTTTCTCGCATGCTCTACCGAAGCGAACATTATGCTTGTCCTCAGGCCTCTGTAAGCTTCGGATATTACCGAGCGCGGTTTATCAAGCGTTATGAGCTCGTTTCTGGCACTCTTGGCTTCTTCTCCCGAAGGTACGGCTATAGTGCCCAGACACGGCAGTTTTACCCTGCTTTTTATGTCTTCAGGGGTCTTAACGCTCTGGTCGAGAGCTTCTACAAAGAACGAAAGCGCTCCCCCTCCCATTATGCCAATTATGAACGCGAGCACCAGGTCACGCATCTTTCTGGGTTTTACGGGATTGTCCGGGGTGGTGGCCCTGTCCACTACCCTTATGTTGGTGGTGTCAAGTTCTCCTGTAACATCAGTTTCTCTGGACCTCTGGATAAGGGTCTCATATATGCTTCTTGCGGTGTACACGTCCTGCTGGAGCATATTATGCTGTATGCCGATATCGCCCGAGTGGACCTTTTTGTCTTTTTCGCTGTCTATTTTGCTCTCCACAGTGGCCAGTTCCGACCTTAAGCCTATCATCTCCGGGTGCATTTCCCTGAAATGTTCGCTCTTTTCGGCTATCTCTATCTCAAGTTCGGATCTGCGTTTTATAAGGTCCTGCAGCACAGTGGGGCCGAGATATTTCTCGTCATGGCCGGCTTCGAGAACTATGTTATTCTCCCTGCGGTAGTCCTGGAGTTTTTTCTCGGCCTCGCGCAGGTTCTCGCGTGACTCGTTTATTTTGTCCCTCAGCCACACCGAGGCGTCGCGGGTGGCTTCGAACTTGGCGTCGAGAGTATACTCTATATAGCTCTGGCTCCAGAGATTGGTTATGAAAGCGGCTTTTTCAGGGTCAAGGTCTTCTACGCTCAGCTCTACAAGCTGGGTGTTGGGTACGGGTTTGACCTTAACGCGCTTAAGAAGGGCGCCCACCCTTTTTCTTTCGCTCATCTCCTCGAGGTCCTCGCCCTTTAAGTACCCTTTCCAGGGGCTCCAGGGGGTGTACCCTTTGAGGGCCCTGTTGACCTTTTCGGCTACCGAGCGGCTTTCAAGGACCTTGTACTGCGTCTGGTAATACTCCCGGGCCGAGAAATCCATGGGCGTGACTTCGTCCATTTTAACTACCTTGGGGGCCTGTTTTTCGATGAGAAGACGCGTCGTGCCCTCATATACGGGTTTCATCAGAAAACCCCGTATAAGGGCCAATGTGCAGAGAATAACGGTAAATGATATAAGTATCCAGCGGCGTCTTACGAGGATATCGAGATATTCATGGAAGTTTATCTCTTCTTCTATGAAAGGGTTCTGCTGTTCCATACTTAAAAGAAACTCTCCGGCACGGTAACTATGTCGCCGGACTCGAGCACTACGTCTTCGTCCTCCCGGCCTTTATTGATAATGTCGTTGGCTTTTAACCTTATGGTCTGTCTTGTGCCGTCCGGACGGTTGCGCATTATGCGCACATCGTTGGTCGCCGCGATCCTGGTGAACCCGCCCGCGAGAGATATAAGTTCTATAGCGGTCAGACTGCCTTTTATCTCATAAGAGCCCGGCTCAGCCACCTGGCCCAGAATAGAGACCGTGCTGTATTCCTCTATAAAGACCGAGACCTGAGGGTTTACAAGGTAGTCTTTTTCCAGAAGCTCGGTGAGATCTTTTTCAAGATCCGCTACGGTAAGCCCGGCAACCGGGACCTCTCCCAGAAGAGGGAACGTTATAAGACCTCTTGACGAAACACGGACCCTTCTTGAAAGCTCCCTGTCGCGTCCGTAATAAACGTCTATCTGCAGGACATTCTCGGGCCCTATGCGGTATCCGCTCATGTCTTCGGGCTCATCGGCCTGTAGTATGGGGGAAACCGCGCAAAAAGTGAATAGTATGGCCAGAGAGGCCAGCATTTTAGTTGTCTTCATAGTAGTAGAGGTATTATATACATATTAGTAGCACTAGTCAATAAAGGACGAGGTTTTTGAGCCGCGTCTTTGTGAACCGGGTTCTTAAGTCGGGTCAGCGTGGTTACGTGAACCCGGTTCAACCGGTCGCATGGTGAAGAACCCGGTTCTTACGTCGGGTCAGCGTGGTTATGTGAACCCGGTTCAAGGGTTAAAAAGAACCCGGTTCATGATGGTCGTGAACCGGGTTCTTGAAAAACGTAAATAGAACGCTCTTAGAACATGACCGTTATGTCGGTCTGGATCACGTGCTGGTCGTAACGGCGTGAGCCGATGTTGGACTCTCTCTGGTGGAACTTGTATTCCCCGCCGATCACAACGTATTCTTTCCACTTGTATTCAAGCCGGGGGGATACTTCCCACTCATTATCGCGGCGTTTTTTGTCTTCGCCGGCGCCCGGTGAGCTGTAGGCATTGTGGAACCAGAAAGCGTCCAGCATCGCCGTAAAGCTGTTACCAAGATCATAGGTAATATTGTAGTTCACGTGGTCGCCCGTATAGTAGTTATTGTTCGAGTACGTTGATTCGTAGGGCTGACGATAATACGAAAGGCTCATGTCTATCCTTTCGGTGGCGTCGTAAAAAAGGTCTATGCCTGTAACAAGCCCGTGATAATCGTTCTGGCTGCTGCTTGAGTAATCCTTGAAACCGTACCCTAATTTTGCCACACCGGTAAGCTTACCCGTTATGTCTCCCCTCACACCGGTGAGTATCTGGTAGGCGTTGGCGTTCCTTCCGCCTGTTTCCGGGTACTGATAGTTCTGGTAAACGAACTCAAGCAGGGCCTGGGTCTTGGGGGCCACCTGTATGTAGCCTGTTACCCAGCCCTGGTTCATGTAATAGTCGAGCTGTTTGAGAGTGTCGCTCAGGTAATCTACCAGATAGTTCTTATAGCCTATATCAAACTCCATCTTGTTATAGTGGAAGCCCAGAACGGCGTCATAGGTATTGATCTTGCGAAGTGTCCTGTTGGTGAATTCCGTGCCGGCTCTTGATGAAGTGAACTGGAAACGGTTGTTGGTATCGAACGTATATGTGTCAAAATCAAGCCCCATACCGGTATTGAGATCATGGTTGCCGTAGTTCTGGTCGTGGTATTTGTAAAAAGCCCCAAGTTCTACCTTATAGTCGGCATAGATATTGTGGACTTTCCCGGGGCCGAAGCTGTACTCGCCCAGTATGCCCGGTGTGGTCACGGATATCCAGTCGCTGTTGGGGTCATCTCTGTCATAGAAAACGTTGGAATCCCATACCTGGGCATATTTCACCGAAGGGACTATCTTTATGTTATCTTTTTCCCAGGAAAGGGCTTCCCCCGGGACCAGGATAAGGCCCGCTAAAAAACATCCCGCCGCGAGGGCTTTGACAGCTTTAGATACCATAATATTGTTCCTCCCCTTATTGTTTATCCTTCTAATCTAATATGTTTATAGTGCCTATTCATTCCGGACTGGATCCGCTGGGGCTTATTACATCTTCCTCGTCGCCGTCCTTCTTATCCATTACCTCATCGAGGTCCTTCGTATCGACTTCCTCCGTTATCTCACCCGGCATGGCATCGGCGGGAGCGTCTCCCGCTTCGTCCTGCACGGCCGCTACAAAAGCCTCGAATATCATCAGCTCATTTTCGCTGAGTCCTTCGGGAGGGGTAACGTTCCCGTCCTGCTCGACCTGAGACTTCCAGCCTTCTGGTATTGTAACTTCCGCGCCCACCGGGTTGCCGTCGGAGTCCAGCCCCTGGACGTATACCTTATCCTGGAAAGCCATTACAACGGTCATACCGTTTATAAAATCAACACCCATGGCCGACCCTCTTATGGCGCAGGCGGCAGTTGGGGTCTTGACCGTAAAAGAAGAACCGCCTTTAAGATTGGCGAAATCGGCCATAACAGAACCATCCAGAAGATGTACCATTGACCTGTCAACGGCTATTTCCGTATTCTCGGATACCCTCAGCACGTTGAGGCCTTCGGCGTCAAAAACTATGTCGGCTGTTGAATTACTGCCGGTCTTTATCATGGCGTCCTGCATTAGCTTCATGCCTATCCAGGGCCTCATCCATGTGCCGTCGCCTTTTATGTCGACCTGCACATCACCGCTCATGTTGACTATGGCCACTTCGTATATGCTGTCTACGCTGGCGAATGAAAGGCCCGCGAAAGAAAGCACAAAAAGAACTGCGAGAGCTGAAACAAAGATCTTTTTCATGGGGATCTCCTTTTGGGATTTCGATCGAACTATATTATACGAAAGTATTATAGATATAAATTACAGGTTCTTTGGCAAATTTAGCATATTTAACGGGTCAGGTCAAGAAAGTTTTTTGAAAAAAGTCTGCGTTAAGAGCTTAAAAAGCATACTTGGAAGTCCGGCTCTTTATTGCACGTCTATAGTGGTTTGCGGGGTCCGGCCGCTGAATATAACCGCGCCTGTTTCGCCTGTTACAAAAACGCGGGATCCGGCGGACCTTGCCGCGGCCAGAAAAGAACGGTCCACGGCAGAGGTACCGGTATTGGGTATCACTATGTACCGGGGGCGCACCATGCTCATGAACTCATTGATAACCGCCCTATCCCCCAGGCCGCTTCCGTGATGCGGGGCTTTCATTATATCCGAGGCGAGATGAGCTCCGAAAACAAGCATCCCTTCCATTGCCCCGGAGAGGGCGTCGCCGCAAAAAAGAACGCTGCTCGACTCTTTTGTAACAAGTTTTATGACCATCGAATCCTCGTTGAGATCGCCGTAATAACCGCTTTCCGGAGGATTAAGCACCGAGATCTCTTCAGCCGGAAGACCCTTTATGCTATCGCCTTTTTTTGCCGCGAGCCTTGAGATGTTCCGGCGTTCGGCCATGCGTTCTATATCCCGGTAGATAAGGCTTCCGGTGCCGTGGCCCAGAGGGCCGCCGGTATCTATTATGGCGCCCGTCCTGAAGCTCTCAATAACGCTCAAAAGCCCACCCACGTGATCCTCATGAGGATGAGTTATAACGACGCAGTCTATTTTTCTTATGCCTTGCTGGATAAGGTACGGCTCGATGACCGTTTTTCCGATATCGGGGCCTTTTCCCTGGCCCGATGTACCGCCGTCTATCAGCATGACGCTTCTATCGGTGAACTCAACGAGCGAGGCGTCGGACCTTCCGGTGGAAAAAAATGTGAATGTGGTGGAATCGGGGGGCATACGCGAGACCTCTATCCACACAAGAAAGTTAGCCGCGAAAAGAAGCAGCAGCGTAAAATACAGCCGGCCGCTGCCCCTTTTTCTGAAGAGGTAAAGCGCGAGTATCAGCGCGGCGTAAAAAAGCACGGTCAGGAGCGCTCCCGGTGAAGGAACCCTTATATAAGAACCCGGGACGCGTGAAAGCGCTCCCAGTAAAGCCATCAAAACCCCCGACAGCAAGCTTGTGAGAGCGGCGATGCCGGTAGAGGCCAACCCTAAAAGCGGTACGCTTCCGGCGATAACAAGGCCCGCCCCCATTATTATGAGCGCGAAAAGCGCCGGTACGGCTATAAGGTTGGCTATTATCACAGAAGGCGCGACGATCCTGAAATATGAGACTATGACCGGCATCATACCTACCCAGACGGCGGTTGAGACGGATACCGGTTTTAACACCATCCGCGCGAAAGATGAACGGATACGGGGTCCTGAGTTATTGTCACCGCGTTTTGGGCCGGGCGCGGCAAGGCCGTAAAAAGCGTCGGTGAGAGGCGTAACGCCCACTATAGAAAGCACCGCGAGGTACGACAGCACGAACCCGGGGCTGAAGAACTGCCCGGGCTCAAAAAAAGTTATTACAAGAGCCGAGAGCGCCAGGGCGTTGAGAACGTCGGATTTCCTGCCCAGATAGTACGCCCCGAGAAGAAAAGCCGACATTATCGCCGCTCTCATAGACGAAGGACGGCAACCCGTAAAGACCGCGAAAGCAAAAACCCCCGCGACGGTCAGGATACATAAAAGCCCCTTCGGACACTTTATAAGTTTGAGCGCCCCTATTATGACGAAAGCCACTATACCTATGTGTAGACCGCTCACCGCGAGAATATGCATGGTGCCGGTCCTGGCGAAAACATCTTTTGCCTGGCGGTCTATGCCGCTCCTTATCCCCAGCGTGACAGATGCTGTAAGCGCGCCCGGACCGGGCGGTAGATATTTACCAATGACCGAATATGCCCTATGCCGGGCGCGGTCCAGGGCCCGCCTTAATTTTATTACCGGACTTTTGGCGGGCTCGGCGAAAAGTATCATATCGGAGCGCGATGAAGATAAACGCGCTTTTGTGCCTGTGCGCCGGGCCTGTCCGCTGTAGTCGGTCTGGGCGGGGTTCATGACCGCCGGTAAAGGCGACAGCTTGCCGGACATGACGATATTGTCCCCTATTTGAGGCGTTTCCGGGCCGGGATCGAAAATTGTTACAATTATATTGCCGAAGGTGTGCCTCTCTTTATCCTCTATGAGTATCCTGTTGGTCTTGAGAAAGAACGTAAGATGATCGTAATAAGCCGATGTGCCTGACTCGGGCGGGCTTATGACCGTTCCATATACGAACGCCTTTACCGGCTCATCGGCCAGGTATGAGCCTATGTCGCCGGGCGTCTGAGACACCGAGGAGGAGTATCGGAACGCGCCCAGCAGAAAAAAGAAAAGCGTTATGGCTATGCGGAAAGACCTGTATCTTTTAAGGATGAAGGCCGCGATAAGGAATATAAGAACAAGCGCCGAGGCGAACGGCTTGATGGCTTCCGGTGAAAGCGCCGCGCCTTGCGTGCCGGCGATGAATATACCGAAAAGAAATGCGATTATGGGGATAAGCAAAGGACGCTTCATTGTGTATGGCCTCGCGCGTTATTCTGTTTTTATGTACTCGCGCATTTTTTCAAGTGTAGCGGGGCCGATACCCTTAACATTTAAAAGGCTCTCGGGCGAGGTGAAGCGGCCCGTATTCTCGCGAAACTCGACTATGCGGGCGGCGGTTACGGGACCGATGCCCGGGATCATAGTAAGGTCTTCCGCGCCGGCGGTGTTGATATTCACCCTGCGGGATTCTTTCAAAAGAGAGCGGACCTCTTCCATGGTAAGTTCTTGTTGTATCCCGCCCTCCTCTACCGTTATAACCCTGAGCGGCCTTGAATGCCTCCGGTAAAGTATAAACGACCCGGTAAGAAGAAGGCCTGAAAGTATCAATATAACTATTTTTTCGGGAATGTCTTTCTGCATATCATAAGATGGGTCAAAGCAGGGGCGGTGCCAGGACCTTGTCACTTGTCACGCTTTGACCCCGGAACTTTTACCTTGTAAAGATGGTCATATGTGCCGGTGATCCAGAAATGCCCTGAGTCCCAGACTATGCCGGTCGCGCGTTTTGACGGTGAGATAAAATGCCCCAGCACAGTATTGGTCGCGGGGTCCACTTTATATACCTTCTGATCCGCCCAGCTTGTTATCCAGAGATGTTTTGAGTCCCATGTGATCTGCGAAGGTTCCTGCATGCCCCTCATTCGCATTCTTTCCAGGATGTTGCCTTCAGCATCCATGCGCAAAAGATGGTATTGTTTCTGCACTGTCCCCGTCCAGGTCATAACATAAAGCTCTTCTCCCGTCCAGACCACACCGGTAGGGCGCGCGGGAGCCAGGGAGATGTCAAGATCGCTCACCATTTTATTGTCTTCTATTGTGACGCGGTAAAGTTTTCTTTCGTCCCAGTCGGTCACCCAGTATCTATGATCGCTTGAGGCGGTTATGCCTTCGGTGAAAGTGCCCGGTGGGATGATCTCTCGAACGATCTTGCCCGTCCGGGGGTCTATCACCCAGGTGTTCCTGTTCTTACCGTTATTTACCCAGATGTTCTCGCCGTCGAAAAGAAGTCCCTCATGATATCCGCCCTGTGGCATAGACACTCTCTTCAGGACTTCTACGGGGATATTGGCTTTGTATCTGGCCGAATTGGGGTCGGCTGAGATGTCTTCGGCCGCGGCGGGCGCCGGGCCGTTCGAGGATATTAAGAGCAGGGACGCGGCAAGCGTCACACAGTTTCGGAGGGCCTTTCTCGATCTTTCTTTACAGGACCACATTTACAAGTTTATCCTCAAGGATTATCCATTTACGGGGCTCTTTACCCGCTATCCATTCCGACAGTTTCGCGTTCTCGAGAACAGCCCGCTTGACGCTTTCATCGTCAAGCCCCCGGGATACCTCGACGGTCCCTCTGAGCTTGCCGTTTATCTGTACGGGCATGACCACCGCGTCCGAAAGGAGCATGTCTTCGCTCCATGAAGGCCACCGGCAGGTAAAAACGCTTTCTTTTTCGCCGAGCCTCTCGTTGATCTCTTCCGATATGTGAGGTACGAAAGGCGCCAGAAGAAGCACGGTGTTCTTTATGACCCGGGTGAGGCATTCTTTGCCGTAACAATTATCGCCTTTTTCGCTGAGGCCCGAATACACCCTGTTCACAAGCTCCATGACCGCGCTTATGGCGGTGTTGAAATGGAAAGCCTGATCTATGTCTTCTGAGACCTTCTTGATGGTCACATGCATCTTGCGCAGGAGCTCTTCTTCCTCTTTGCTGTCGGCGCCGGCTTTCGGGGCATTTTCGGCTATATTCAGCAGGTTCCAGACCCTCTTGATAAAACGATAAGCGCCATCAACTCCCCTGTCGGACCATTCGGCGTCCTTTTCCGGGGGGCCTATAAAAAGCGTATATAAGCGAACCGTGTCGGCTCCGTATTTTTCTATTAAAGCGTCAGGGCTGACGACATTGCCTTTGGACTTTGACATCTTGGCGCCGTCTTTTATTATCATGCCCTGGGTGAAAAGACGCTTAAAAGGTTCATCGAAATTTATAAGGCCCAGGTCAAAGATCACTTTGGTTATGAAACGCGAATACAACAGGTGAAGTATGGCGTGCTCGACGCCTCCTATATACTGGTCGACAGGCAGCCAGTTGTTTACGTCCCGCGTGTCAAAGGGTTTGTCATTTGAACGCGGGGATATGTAACGCAAAAAGTACCAGCTGGAATCGACGAACGTGTCCATGGTGTCTATCTCGCGCCTGGCGCTTGCCCCGCAGGACGGACACTCGGTGTTGACGAAGTCTTTCGCCGATTTCAGCGGGGATTCGCCCGTGGGAGTGAATTCCGCGCTTTCGGGCAGAAGTACGGGCAGTTTGTCTTCCGGAACGGGCACGGTGCCGCAGGCCTCGCAGTACACTATGGGTATAGGGGCGCCCCAGTAC
Organism: uncultured Planctomycetia bacterium; assembly: GCA_964451815.1. Lineage (GTDB taxonomy): Bacteria > Omnitrophota > Gorgyraeia > Tantalellales > Tantalellaceae > CAYVIW01. The sequence goes on from CAYVIW010000048.1 coordinate 12,244, forward strand.
CTCTGGCGTGATATCAGCCAGTCGCGAAGCCTGAAATGCACCACCCTTTTGCCTATGCCCTCTTTTTCCATGTGATCGGCTATGGCCGACATTGCCGAGGTATTGCTCATCCCGTCAAAGCCCGGGGAATTAACGAGCACACCCTCATCCTCATAAGCCTCTGTCATTTTTTCGGCCTCAAGCCCGGCTTCGGGTGAGTCTATTACCACCTCTATAGGCAGGCCGTATTTTTTGGCGAAGTCGAAATCCCGCTGGTCATGCGCGGGAACGGCCATAACAGCACCCGTGCCGTATTCCATAAGCACGTAATCGGCTATCCACAGGGGTATCTTTCTGCCGTTTATTTTGTTTATCACGTAGCGGCCGGTAAAAATGCCTCTTTTCTCGACCTCGGTCTGCATCCTCTTTATTTTTGACTCGTTGCGGACCTCGGAGACAAAACGCCGGATATCTTCCTCCTGCGGCGTGCCGGCTATGAGAGACTCTATCATCGGGTGTTCGGCCGCGAGCACCATGTATGTGCATCCGAATATGGTATCGACGCGAGTGGTGAAACACGTCAAAGTTTCTTCTGAGCCGTCTACGGGAAAATCTATATTGACCCCTTCGGAACGGCCTATCCAGTTCTTCTGCATGGTCTTTACTTTTTCGGGCCACTCGTCAAGTTTGGATATGTCATCAAGCAGGCGCTGGGCATAATCGGTTATACTGAAGAACCACTGCTCGAGCTCTTTCTGCTCTACCGTTGAATCGCACCTTTCGCAGGCGCCTTCGATGACCTGTTCGTTGGCGAGCACGGTGTTGCAAGACGGACACCAGTTGACAAAAGCTTTCTTTCTGCGGGCAAGGCCTTTTTCGTAGAGCTTAAGAAATATCCACTGGGTCCACTTGTAATAATCGGGCATACATGAGGTCACTTCCCTCGCCCAGTCGTAATCAACGCCCCAGGAATCAAGCTGGCGTTTCATCATCTCGATGTTGCGCAGTGTTGACTGTCTGGGATGCTCGCCGTTCTTTATGGCCGCGTTCTCCGCCGGCAGTCCGAAAGCGTCCCAGCCCATGGGCGTGAGCACGTTAAGGCCCCTCATCATCTTATACCTGGCCACCACATCGCCTATTATGTAGTTCCTGCCATGGCCTACGTGAAGCGCGGCCGAAGGATAAGGGAACATCATCAGGCAGTAATACTTGTTCTCAACGGCGTTGATGTCGGCCGTGAAAAGGCCATTTTCACGCCACCTTGTCTGCCATTTCTTCTCTATGTCGGTGAATTTATAATGTTCCATATCAGTTGATGGTTGCCGGGAAACAGCTGTCGATCACTTGCCGAAAATATATCCCAGGAATTTATATATCAGTTTCGCCGCCAGCATATCGGGCGCCTTGTTGGCCGGGTTGGGACAAAGCTCAACGACATCGAACCCGACCACGTTCTTGGACTGCGCCACCGCCCTTAAAAGGGCGATAACCCCGTACCAGTCGAGTCCTCCGGGTTGAGGGGTGCCGGTGGACGGCATTATCGACGGATCGAACACGTCCAGGTCTACCGACACATACACGTTGAGGCCCAGTTTATCCACAACTTTGGGTACCCAGCTTGTGTCATCTATTATATCATGGGCCAGGAAAATGTCATCTCGTGATACGGCTTTTGTTTCCTCAAAGCTCATACTTCTCACACCCGCCTGTACGGCCGGGCATATCTCTTTTATCCGGGCCATGACGCAGGCGTGGTTATAGCGGCTGCCCTTGTAACTGTCCCTGAGATCGGCATGCGCGTCAAGCTGAAGCACGCACATGTTATCGAAGCGGCGGCTGTGGGCCTCGGCCGGACCTATGCTCACCGAGTGTTCCCCCCCGACCGTCACTACGAACTTTTTGGCGTCTATGAGCTCAATGGCCCTGTCGCGGACCTTTTCGACCATGTCCTCGGGGTTCAGGCGAGAGACATCCATGGCCGGGCATGTGAATATACCGGTCCTGGCAACTTCGGCGCCTGTCTCTACATCGTAAAGCTCAAGCTCCCGGGATGCCTCTAAAACGGCAAGGGGGCCCTTATCGGCCCCCTTTATCCATGTGCTCGTTCTGTCATAGGGGACCGGCAGTATGGCTATTCCGGAATTGTCCCACCCGGAAAGTTCCTCGCCCATGTCCCCGAATTTGATATCTTTATCCATGGGCTCCGTTACTCGCGCAAGTTGTATTTCAGACAGTTGCCGCTTCTTCTTCGAGCTGCTTGTATCTTATAAAGTTCCTGCCGCGGTTGACTACGTACTTGTCAAAATCCTTGGACTCGAAAGCTTCTACCAGATAGTCCGCCGCCACATCCACATCAAAGTCCTTGCAGGAAAAAACATCGACAAAACAATAATCCTTTTCCTGGAACGTGTGGATAGAGATGTGGCTTTCAGCGATAATGACCGTACCGGTTATGCCCTTATCTTCCGGCACAAGACCCGCATAGGGAAACACATAGGGCTGTGTTATCTTGGTCATGCCTATCTTGCCGGGAAGGTCGTGCAGGACATCGAAGACGAGATCATAATCGCAGAGCTTTTCCTGGTTACATTCTCTAAGATCCAGCATTAGGTGAGGGCCGAACGCTTCTCTACTTACCTCTCTCATCCTAATCCTCCATTTTGTGTTTACTCACCCGGGGCGATTCAAAAAACAGAGCAAAAAACCACCCGTCGCAATAAAACGCGCGCAAACCTCCCGCGCGTAAGTTTCAGATTAGGAGAGTATATTTTCATTCCCATTGTTTGTCAACAGAAAAATGGCCCCACTCCGAGATTGACAGAATTGTCTCCGGATGATATATTATTGCCGTCACATCTTTAGTGGGGCTGTAGCTCAGCTGGAAGAGCGCGTGCATGGCATGCATGAGGTCAGGGGTTCGAGCCCCCTCAGCTCCACCATCCACCCCCAAATCAACCTGGTTAAATCAACCCAGTTAAATCAACCTGGTTAATTTAACCAGGTTGATTTGATAAAAAATCAAATTTTAGATGGCCGCGTCCCAGTGGGCGCTTTTTTCGGTCAGGATCAGGCTGACCTCTTCCGAGTACGCTTCGCCCTCGGACAACGCCTTCAGACCTTTTCCCGAGGTCCTGGCCTCGGATATCGCCCGGCCGTAAAGGCCTCTGTGCACCAGAAGATGTATATGCTGGCGAAGCACGGCATCTTCGAGGCAAACCATTATGTAGCCTTCAAGTTCGTCTTTCTTGCGGGTAAGCACCTTCATATCGCCCCTCCAATTGAGTTGTGATCAGCGAACATGCGTACATATTATCACATATTGTGATATAGTTCAAGCCCAAAATTATCACTTTTTGTGTTGACTGGGCTCAGTTTTAGGTGTAATATTAATATATGACGCATTTCGGGGATAATCTTAAAAAATTGCGCAGATCATTGCGGCTTTCCCAGGATGAACTGGCGGGAATGATGGACATAGCCCAGTCCACCGTGGGCATGTGGGAATCCGGAAAAAGAACGCCCAAAATAGACGATATGAGAAAGCTCGCCCATATCCTCAACGTCACCGTAGCACGCCTTTTAAATGATTCCGACCACAAAATAGAGATAATAAAAAACTCCATATATGTCGACGGCAGCAAGGTAAAGGAACTTGACCAGATAGACGTCAACAACATCCTTGAACATATCGAAGGACTGAAAAAGAAAAAAAACTCTTCCGGGGGCCCGTCCTCCGGGGACACTCCGAAAGGGGCCAAAAAAATACTTGTTATAGAGGATGAGAAGGAAATGTGCGAACTGTTGTACAACTTTCTTGTGCCGCATAACTACAAGGTCTTCATGACCTTTAACGGCCAGATGGGCCTTGAATATTTCCAGGAGATAAGACCGGACGTTGTTCTATTGGACCTCAGCATGCCTGACATGGAAGGCATAGATGTGCTGAGGATCTTACGCAAAGTAAGCGATGTTCCGGTGCTGATAATAACAGCCCATCCGGAGAACGTAGTCGATATTCACCTTGAAGAACTTGGAATAGAAGGATATATTTCCAAGCCTTTTTCCCTTAAGGATGTACTCAACACATTGAAACACATTATAGGAGAATGATGAAGGAAAAACACTCAAAAAAAAGACCCGGAAAATACCTGCCGGTGAACATAGTTCCGGTAGACGACGACGGCAAAATGCTGGATGGCTTTGCCGGACAGGCGGAACTGTCCTCGCGGGCATCTGACGCTCAGGCGACAAATAATGATGAGGTAAAAATAACACGCTCAAAAGACCTGCCGGAAGAATCCAAGATACAGGTCAAGATGCTTATGCCCGACGAGAAAGGTTTGAACCTGGTCAGGGTTAACGGCAGCATAAAATGGGTACAGCAAAACAAAGAAAAAAGGGAAAAGCATCTCGTCATGGGCGTCTGTTTTCGTGACATAACCCCCGAAGACCGCAAAAAATTAATGGGTCTATGGAAAAGATACGGGTGATCCGCTGACGAAGGGATATTTTTCCAAAGGTTCCTATCGTGATCCATGATACAAAAAAGCAGTTAAATTAAGCCGCGGTCAGGATGTTCTCCCGCATGATCCGGTTGATCTCCCTCTCCGTTGCCAGATCTACCTTTCTGACCGGCATGGTGAAAATAAGCATTCTGGCCAGGCCCTTTACATCGCCGGACATAAGCTCAACATCATTGCCGGTAAGGAACCTGTAAACACTGATGAGGCTATCCACTCTCCCGGCATGAAGCGCCCTCAAGGCCATAAGAATACCCTCTACCTGGACTATCCCCTCCTCGCCTTTCCTGGAAAAGTAAAGCGCATCTATGTCCCTCTCCTGTAGCTTTTCAACAAGGCCTTCACGGTTCGGACAGGCCACGGTGAACTCCACTTTGTAACCTTTATTTTCCCGCCTTACCCGCTCTTTTACCCTTTCGAATTCCGCCATGAATTCTTCGATACCGGCTGTCTCCGGAATGGAAAGCACGGCTATCTTTTCCCGGTATTCGCTGCCTCTCATATTCTGCTCAAGAGCCGACTTCAGAATACCCCTCTGCCCGACGGGAAGTATGGAATCCGTTACCACATGGCAAAGTATGGTTTTGGGGGCAATGGTAGGCGTGTATTTAAGGTTTTCGGCGTGGATCTTTTCAACTTCGGACAGAACTTCTTTTATCTGAGTTGATCCCGTTGTTTCTTTCCCGGACATCTCCGCGAACTCCGCCATGCCGCCCTTAATATCTTCCACGAGCGTTACGCCAGCCGCGTCAGACGTTTCCCACGACCCGTTGCCGGCGCCAGGCGCTATCTGAGCGGGATCGCTGTTTAAAAAATTCTGCCCTTTCCTGACACGGACCTGGGGAAGAAGCCCGAAAATATCATCATCGTCACGCTGCTGAGGCCCCCCGTGACCGTATATTTCGATCCGGTGGGTCGACTGTTTTCTTAACCGGAGATTATCCTTGGCAAAGGTCATATTTCCCTGCTCATGTACACCATAATCCGAATAGAGCCGCACGCTATCCCGAAGAAAATCAAGCCGTTGTTTGTCCATGATAAACTCCGGATCGACCAGGAACTCGGCCACAATGATCATTTTTTCGGAGAACTCGACCAAAACGACACTGTCCCGGGTATGGGCCGGGAACGAGAGCACCTGAAATTCAAGCGCGCCGGCGGAGATCTTTCCGACAACATCAAAGACCTTAGGTCCGATCTGAATTACGGAAAGAGCCGAAGGATCAAAGGGAAGGACCTGTTCCGGTTTTTTGGCTTCCGTCACCTCGGAGAGCAATTTTAATGCCTCTCCTCTCACGGGATCATCGGCGTCAAAAACACTTTCCCATCCCGGATGCGCAATTACAGGTATATGCGGGAAATCCTCCTGCCAATATCCCGCGGCGCCGTTATGGTCCGGATGGGAATGCAACATAACGATCTTTTCGATCTGCCCGGGATCAACCCCCTGGTCGCGTAACCACTCCGTAATATCCTGATAGTAATGCCCCATCCCTGTATCAATAAGGGTGTAAGACCTTTTCGGCGTTCCATATTCTATAAGTGTAAAATTGCCGCCGTAAGGCGGTTGACAAACCCATACGACCGTATCCGTGCCGGCAATCGGTATCTTAGTGACATCCACGTAAAAATCAGCGCCTTTGGTATGTCCGACTTTTTCTATGAAAACTCTTTTCGTAAACTCCGTTATCTGGGACATTGCCCCGGCCGGCATGTTCTTAGCGAGCGCCTCAAGCACACGTTCAGCTTGCTCCCTGTCTTCCGACAGCAGCTCCGGTAGCACACTAGCCGTACCTCCGAAGTGGGGAACGCTCTTCCCGGGCGAAGTCGCGGGAGGATCCAGGATAGAACGAGGCAGATCGGCGCGGGAGGGCCTTTCTTTCTTTAAGACAGGTTTCCCGGACCTCCGGACCTCTGAGGGCTTTTTCGCCGATGGAACAGGTGTTTCGTATGATCGCGTTTGTTCACCTCGGGAAACGTCATTCAGCGTTTCCACTCCGGCAAACCAAACGCCTTCAAGTTTCGGAAGGCTCCGTGAAAAGAAGTACCCTCTATCCTCTTCAGTTTTTACCCCGAGTTCCTCAAGTTCCTCATCCTTAAGGCTTTCGTGGTCTTTTATGAAGCTTACTTGTATCGGTTTTTTATCATCTCCTAAATAGAATGTGGCGTACTTATAGACGCGCCCGGTACTTTTGAGTCGGACCTTTCTGATATCCGGGTCTATGTAAACGGCATCGTCGGGAAAGACCTTGTTAAGGTTCATCACATCGCTTTTTCTGATACCACGGGTGCTGTTGAGGTCTCTAAGCCGCGCGGCGGCGGCCACTACGGCAAAACGGTTCTCGAAAGAAAGACCCTGCTTTGCAAAGAAAGGTTTCAGCCTGGATTCGGCTGCAAGATTGTTTACGCTGGAATACGTAGGGGCGGCATACGCGATGGTATCAGTGAAAAACATACACGCCACCGCTAACACTACCGCTTTTAGCAGTATATTGCTTTTTTTATTACTAACAAAAATCATATGGCTATTTTACCACGATTAAATGATAAGTCTATGAGAGGATTTTTAACTTTTTCTTACTTAACAAAAGAGGATGTGGAGTGGTGTCCATTTTCTATGATATCGATACCTCCCGCCTCAATACCCGGCCCAACACAAAATTGGCCAAGACGCCCCCCGCTATATAGGAAAAAGCAAGAGCGCCGAAAATACCCTTGATACCGAAAAAATGTGAAGCGATGAACGCGAGAGGCAGGTAAAGAACAAGTATCTGCACGGCCATAAGGAAGGATGCGTATAGGGGCTTGTGCAGAACGGTAAGTGTCATGGCCGAGATTATCAGCACCCCGAAGAGGCCATATCCCACGGGAACCACTCTCAGATAAAGCACCACGGTGGAAATAACTTTAGCGTCACCGCTGAAAATGCCCGCGATCGGACGGGCCAGCGCGGCCAGAACAATAAGCGTTAAAAGACCCCAGCCCATGGAGAACAGCTTGCTCTTATCAATTCCCGATCGCACCCTGCCCTTTTTGCCCGCTCCCCAGTTCTGTCCCACAAAAGGCCCCAGCACCGTTGCCAGCGCGAATGTCACTACCAGGGCGAAAAATTCAACCCGGGAGGCGACACCGAACCCCGCTACGGCTTCGGGCCCGTGAGTGGACACGAGCCTTGTTACCACAGCCGCGGCAAAAGGCATTATAAGACGCGTACCCGCTGTGGGTATGCCTATATAGAGTATTTTTCTCCAGGAATCGAATATCCTGCGCACCGGCCGGTAAATTGTTGTGAGCATATTGTGCCGGTAAAGCATGATATACATCGCCAGAACAAGAGTAGCCGCCCGCGATATAACGGTAGCGATGGCCGCGCCCCTCAAGCCGTATTCCGGGAAAGGCCCTATGCCGAATATGAGCAGTGGGTCGAGAACTCCGTTCAGCACGACCGAAAAAAGCATTATCACCGCTGGAGAGATCATGTCTCCGGTGGCCCTTATGGCGTTGTTGCCTATCATTGGTATGACAACAAAGGCCACACCCGCGTACCAGGTCGTCATATATTGTTTTACCAGAGCAAGTATCCGCGCATCGGCCCCCAGAGCGCGGAATAACGGGTCCATCGTAAAAAGACCGGCCGCCACAAAAACA
>CAYVIW010000049.1:0-10078 GCA_964451815.1 uncultured Planctomycetia bacterium
AGAGGGGGACGTGGAAGCCCGTCTGGATGAGATAATCGGTAGCCTGGAAAATAGGGCCGCAACCGATCCGGATCTTAAAGAAGCGCTGGGAAGCGTAAAGGGAATAGCGCTGAGCGGCAACTACATAAACATGCTGTATGGCGGCAAAGCCATAGATCCCGATAGCGGCGAGAGATATGTCGTTCTTACACCGGAAATGGTGATGTTCTTCCCCAAAGTAGCTGCTTATAGGATCGTCCGGAGCTCTTTTGGACATAGATATAACCGTGACTGCCAAAGAATGCTCGAAGGGTATCCCGAGGAATACAGGGAACGGATAGACAATATGTACAGACAGTTGTGGCGCGGGTACGGCGCTTCGGCCGGCAAGAGATATATCGGGTTTTACCGTCCGCTGGCGTTCTACACGCATCTTGCGGCGACGGGAGATATCCTCGCTGCGAACAGGTACCGTAAGAAAGTAAATCGAGGTGATTTTAGAAATAGCCCGCTGCGTTACATGTTCGACGCGGAGTACCGGAAATTCCGGGATGTGCAAAGAGCGGCTTACAACGAATGGGCGGAGATCTTTGCTCCGGAGGCCGTTAAAGCGGAAGATACGACAGGGTGGAAGGATGTTACGGGAGCGTATTCCACGGATCAGTTGAAAGAGCGTGTTCTGAGCGGATCTCCCGAAAATTTCAAGATAAGCGAGGAAAGATATACGCCACTGAATATCATTACCCACAATATTGAGAATATCCACAATATATGGGTATCCGGGATCACTTCGCGTAGAGAAAAGATACTTACCATGATCTCGGTCGGGTTGATCGGGATCAGCCTTTCTGTTAATACGATATCGGGGATCGGTGCAAATCCAATTATCAGGTTGTTGATGGCCGTGCCCGGGATAATAGGTTCTCTGCTGGTTATGCGCAGCGGACTCAGTCAGAACCTGGCTTCTTTTGTGTTCTCGCTGACCGGGGGTATGACCCCGAGCATGTTTGATAAGTATGACAGGGATGGCAAATTAACCGAAGCGGCAATCCTTACAAGAGGCATAAGCCATGCCCCGGCCCTGGCGCTGGCGATCTTTGCCTTTTCCGCCTCGAGTTCCAGCCTTATATTGTCGGTACTTGCCGTTGTGCCCAGCGTATTTATGCTATACACACCGGTAATGAACACGATGCGGCGCATATCGACTGGGAAGATCAACTACATAGACGCCCATGAATGGCTTCACGCGTATCAGTTCTCAATAATGAAAGACTCGGAAAACCGCGGGTTGATAAACGCCCGGGATTTCTATGTGGCCAACATGGCCGCCATAGAAAGCAAAGTTACCGGTTATAACAGTGAGCAGATAACCGAAGCCGTCCTGGAGGACATAAAGACCCATACCCTTGGTCTGATCGAACAATACCGGCTGGCCCGGATGAGGGAAGGGGTGGCTGAGGATCTTACCGCCATGGATGTATTACCAGGTCTCTCCACTGAAATGATGGGCCGTTATCTTATGGACGCCTATGGGAGCCTTGCCGCCACTGAAGAAGGCCGCGCTGAACTTGACGGGTTCCTGGCTGCCTTGGAAAAAGCCCCGGATGCCCGTAGCGCGATGGACGCCCTTTTAGCTCTTATGGCCGCGGGTAACGTGATCGGTATGCCCATGGTAACTGCCTATGACGCGACAGATTTCACGCCTGGCAATTTCGGCAAACCCGATGACGCTTGTATGATAACCCCGTCTGTTATCAGGGATATTTCGGCTCAGTCCCTTAAAATAAAGGACGCGGACGGTAATCCAGTTCTAAAGGCCCTTATTCTTGTTCCCGATAAGGACGAATTTGTCAATGCCATGATGGAGCAGGGCATTGACATCACAGGGATAGAGGTAAAAGCGCTTGTTTCCGGTCAGACCCCGGTTGAATCAATACGCGAAGGCATCAGGGAAATGGACATAGAAGATCTTCGTCAAAGCGCTGTGGCGATCGCTCTACGAGTTAAAGATATGAATGGATCTGACTCCGTAGCGAGGTTTTACGAAGGATTGGATCATGATGATAGGAACAACATCCTTCTCGTGGAAAGCGATGTAAAAGGCGAGATAGCCACAACCAACGTCCTTACTGTTATAGAAGCTATGCTGGGGCAGACCGACCCCATGGTAGGCCTTGTAGGGGAGAACCCGTCTCTTCTCGCTCCATTCCGGGGTATCTTCGCGAGGTTCTTCAAAATACTGCCGCTGGACATAAACGGAGAAATATCCAACTTCATGAACGCGATATCAGAAATAGCCCGCTCACTCTAACCCACGCACCCACGCAGACGCTGTATCCAACCATTTATAAATAAACAACATATGACTTAAACATGGGTATCCGCGGAGAACTTTCTGTGTCTTTCCCTGGAAGCTTTGCTACTTAAGAAATCCCAAACAGAGGGATCATTCGGTTTTTTTGTAATATTTTTTTACCCATCTTTAAGTTGCAACTTCTTTATCCGTAGGGTTTAGATACAGCGTCTGCTTTTCGATCTTCCAGTTCGAAACTTCGTCGTAGATCTGGACCTCAAACTTGACCAATTATATCCCGAATATTTTTAAAATATGTGTTGATTAGTTGACTTTTCCATAGTACAATATATTAGTTAATGTAAAAAAAAGCTAATTAGCGGGAAATTATGATTCGCAAAGTAATAACACAGTTTCTCAAAACCGTGTCGCTGTGTCTCAGCGCTCTGCTTATCTGGCAGGGAATAGTGTGGGCACATCCTCAGCGATTACAGGTCGATACACTTCAGCCCCGATCCTTTTTCGGTCAGAAGGCCGCAAAAGACAATTTTATCCCGACTATAGCAAAATACATATCCATAGCTTTAACTAAATTCGAATCCGATATAAATACCCGGAATCTCTACGGTATAAGCGAGAAAACAAAAGACCTGCTGATCCAGCTTGAAAATTCTGGGGCATTGCCACGGCATCTCATGGACCACATAAGCGGTCTTAAGGGATCTCCGCAATCCGGTGAGCTTTACCAGGACATCGGTCCCTTGAGAATAAGGTACTACAACCACCGCATACCGGGAACGAATACCCCGGGACCAGGGTGGCGCGAGATAAAGCCCCAGAGCCTGAAAATAGGGGAATATCTTTCTCGTCAGATACTTCTTCGCGAAGAAATTTTCCAAGAGCTGGAACCTCATGACTTATCTTTGGAGATAGAGCCGTTGGACATGATGTCAAGAGGTTATATAGCGAAAGGTAAAGCTTCTGAGATCTTCGAAGCCTTCCAGGAGAAAAACAAAAAGACAACACCTCTCAGACGCTCGCTCCGAAAAAAAATGGCCACAATAAAAAGTGACATAAAAGTCCGCGTTGAAAGATCTTCGATAGACCCGCGGTTTCAAACAGAGATCGCGGAACGTCTGTCATATCTGGACATGAGCCCGGAAAAACTTTTCACTGAATTCCGAGCCGTAGTACTGCCCGGGGATGGCGATACCGCCCAGCCAAAAGGATGGCTTCTTGGTTTCAATTCAGTTAACTCTCTGGCCGGGTCGCAAGACGGCCTGAATGCTTTGATACGTTCGTATTTAAGCGGACCTTATCCCGAAAAAATAGGGCTTGCGTCCGAAGTTCTGGACATCCTCTCCCGGGATATGCCCTTATTGTCGGAATACGTATTTCATGAACTCCTGTGTCCGGTCATAGGCCACGCGAACGCAAGAAAATTCCAGGAGATCCTGTACCCTGAGAATTACCCGATGATAATAGGGCGGATGGATCCTGGACACCGGGATGGAGAACTGGCTTTAGTTTTCAAAAAGATAATATTGGGATCCTTACCCTCACAGCAAACTCAGCCGGCCGCTATTTTATCCGATCCCGAGATAAAAGAGTTCATGGAATATGACTTTAGAGAGGACGGCCCGCAGAAAGCCACCAGGATATTCTCCGATCACGAAAAGCGACTAAAAGAGATCAAAAGTACTCTGATCACTACGCAGTCGCGGCTGAAAGGTCTCGCTGATCGGCGCAAAACGGTTTTATTGTCCGAGGCCCAGAACCGCTATGAGTACATGAAAGCCCGACTTAGATGGAACTATGAGATGAGCTCTTTTTGGGACGAGGCGATAAAGATCATGAAAGAAAAAAAATTATCCGGCCTGACAGCCTCTGAAAGCAACGCGCTCGATGAGGCGATCCGGAACCTCCTAAAAGCGCATGAGATGTTTGTTAAAGATCTTCCCGAAGGCAGATTCATCACAAGAGACCCTACCGTTATTGCGGCATTAAGAACAGCAGCCAAGACCGCGGGATGGCGAGGGCCCTTGCCCAAGACCATTGCTCCTGGCATATCGACAAGAGAAAATGAGAACAAAAAGACCACCTCGAACGATCGTGATCTTTCTCGAAAAAGACCGAAGACGGGGAGTTTCAAAGATATATTTAAAGCTATTGATTGGAAACGCCTTGCCATTACCGTTTCCATGGCACTGGCTTTATCCATGGTGTTATACTTTATTCTTCCCGTTAACCGTTTAACTCTGGTTGTGGCTACAATATTACCCCTGGCCCTTATGGTCATATTCCTGAAGATGGGCATTTTAAACTGGAAAAGCGCATTGGTCTTTGCCGTGATCTTTACGGCGTTTTCAATTCTAATGCCCGTCAGGTGGTTCGGGCTTTCTTTATCTATCATCATTCTCAGCCGAATGGCCTTCTCAGGACAAAAAAAAGGGGCAGCTGCCGGCGCGGCTCGGCTCAACGACCAAAAAAAACGGACAGCCGAGGAAGACGGCGGGGAAACCACGCCTGCGGCGCAAACAGATGAGGAAAAAATGAACGAAGAATTTCTCAAGAACGTACACATAAGCAAAGACGTTCTCTATTATATGTTTAAACTTATCTTTCTCAGGTTCGGCGACCCCGGGAAACAAAGCGGCGAAAAAACCCCCCAAAAAAAACATCTTGATACTCTCAAAGTGCTTGACGCCGTCTTCATGATAGATGCCCCCGCGGACACCGAATTACCTCCGGGTTACGAGGAAAAGCTGAGAGAGTTCGTTGAGAACAAGCTGGATGAACTTGATAGCAGCATCAATTATGATATTCGCAAGATCACAGAAAAACTTAAAAACTGGGAAAATGAGGAGGAGGACAGTCTGGCCGAGGCCCTTAATGAATTGTCTCAGGAAGTGTCCGGCGATATTGGTCTGTCTTTGTCCGAGGAGGAAACGATAAAGGATATCCTGGCGATACAAAAGCTTATAGGAGAATACTACGGCATCTCCAATGAACGTCTTGAAGCGATAAGAATGAAAATGGTCCTCCTGAATATGAGAGATATAGTCCTGTCAAAAACCCTCCTGGGAAAGGCGTCGGCGAAAGACCACTATCTTCTGGGACGATGTGAGTTTTACTATATGAATTTCGATCAGGCCGAGGAAAACTTTGCGGAAGCCGTGAGGCTTTGCGGTCCTGAGATCGAACAAAGTCAAAAAAGAAAGGACTATTTGCTGACCCTGGGAATAGCCCAACATTACAGGCACAAGTTGAATGAGGCTTCCGATAGTTACAGAGCTTCCATTGAAGAGAGAACCAGAGAACAGCCCGGTGATGATATTCAAAAACTCAAGATCGAGATGACCGATCTTCTCATAAAAAAATGCGCCAGGGGCATAGGTCTTGATGGCAAAAAGATCGGGTCCGGATTCGCCACTTCCCCTTATTTGTTCAACAACGACTTAGCGCCTTTCACTTCTGCGCCAGTAATGGAGGAGATAATAAAGGTGGGTATCCCTTTCGGCGTGCTTGCGGTTCTCTCCGCTTTCGGAGTGGATGTCTCCATCGGACGCGCCGTATTTTTCTCTCTTCTGGCGGTTTCAGGAGCCGGATTCGTGGCTATCCACATCCCCGGAAGAACATACCTCGAGAGGGAAAAACAACTATTGATAGCACCCACAACCGCTGCTACATTCGGCATGATAGTATCTTTGATATATATATCCAGACCATTCCTGGCGTTGTCTTTAAGTATTGCGGGGCATATTATCATTAATCTGGCGGTCCTGGGGTCTCATTTTTTAAAACAAACTGAGACGGCCTTCGCGGCACTTGCCGATAGGGGGAGTGCGGAACCTGCCCCGGACTATCCCGGCGACATAGAACCCCGTACTTATAATAAGGACCTGCTACAGGGGGAAATAGAAGGCTATACGGACCATGCAGGAGGAACTGGATCACTTTCAGAAAGAACAGATACCGAGCCATTACAGTTTCCTGTAGCGGAAAATAGCATCCATAAAGTTGCGCCGGAAATTTTGGCGTCTCCTCTAAGGAGAGAAAGACCGTCCACACTTCCCGAAGTACTGGCTAACGCCGAAACCGTAGTGCCAAAACTCGTCAATTCCCTGATCTGCATGTCCATGAAAAAGAACAAGACCGTCCTGGCTATTGATTCAAGCATGGGAAAAGGCGACGCTAACGCTCTTCTAAGTGATCTTATAAAAGCTTTACCGGAGATGCGAAACAACAACAATGAGCTGAAAAGGTTTCTGGATAACCTGGTTAAAATAGACGGGAAAGGCGCGGACCTTGCTCTTCGCGTGAACAACATAACCGACAACGATAGGGGAGGTGTACGGCCGGACGATGTGATCGTAATAACCACTGAAGCCAACATGGCGCTCTTCAGCGAAAAAGCCACCATAGTTGGCCTTGATGACTCCAGGCTACCAGAAAGCTCCTACATCCCTATCCTCGAAATAATCCTTTTCGCGATTGCGAAACATCTGGGGTGGAGCAGCGAGGACCTGGTGCTTTTTTATTCGTTAATACCCAATGTACGTGACATCTCGGATCTTGACGAGCAGGATATAAAAGAACTTTTTGTGGATGACATGAGGACTTTTGTAATAAGGCTCTTGCAGGGCGAAAAAGCCGTAAAGTTCGAACCGGGAGCAATTAACGAAAAGATCCTTTACATTCTCTCGAAAGCATGATCCATCACCCTCACTCCCTAGACGCTGTATCTAACTCCAAGAATATTAGATACTTACAACCTAAACATGGGTTTCCCGTTCCTCCGGGGGATCAGCCTTCCATTCTTTCTCCGCAACCTGTTCCGGAAGCTTTTGCTTCCCATCACATCCGATGAAACCTCTTCGGCTACTTTATTATGGTCCATTTCGACCAAAAATTTCAGATAGTTTTTTTGTCTTTCCGTAACCGTTCTTCCGAAATGTGAATATCCTGGGTCTTCGGTCACAAGGGCATCAGGCTCCCCAAGGACATAATATCGTGAACTGCTATGTCTGTATTCCTCCGGGCTTTTAACTAAATTTGCCCTTACCGGGTTCATCTCGATGTACCCGCCGCAGCGTATCAGATAATTGTCTTTCTCCACAGCTTTAGACACAAACCTGCCCTGCCATAAGTATCCTGCGGTCTGATACTTTTTGTGATGATAATGGGTGTATGCCCGATTTACCCTGGACATGATAGAAGAGATCTTTTCCGGGCATTCCAGTTCCAGCTCCAGGTGATAATGGTTCGGGATCAGGGAGTAATGGAATATCTCAAGGCCTTTGGACAATATATAATTCCTTACGATCTCCTTGAAGCTCTCGTAATCTTCCTCTTCGTGAAAAATATTGAGCTTACGATTGCCGCGGTTAAAAACGTGATAGGCGATATTGTCTTTGATCTGATGGTGCCGGGATAGTGTAGGCATAAGTACCTCCTTCGTTTATTTTTCTCCATATTCCTATAGACACATTCGAGTGATAAAATCTTGCACTTTTTTTTAGATATTTTTCGCTCTTACCCATGTTTAAGTTGTAAGTTTCTATTTTATAATATGTTAGATACAGCGTCTGGTGGGGGATACAGCGTCTGGTGGGGGGAGGGAGGGAGGCCTTAAGAAGAGTTAACTGTTAGAAAAACAAAATGTATATCTTTTTATTGGCCTAACCAGTTTTTAGTGGTATAATACTAAAAATCATGAATAACCGTATAACTAAAACCATATTTTTTAGAGCTATAACTCTTTGTCTTGTTGCGGCGTTCGTGCTTACTAACATGCCCGGCATCGAAGAGGCTATGGCTCTGTCCCCGTGGGTAGGGCTCCAGAGTGTGGAAGTGCGCCGGGACATGCTTGTGAGGGCTCTTGAGACGGGCAGGGTGCGCTATGCCGGGACCGATGACCCCCTGCCGGAAGGAAGCGACGCGCGCCTTCTCTCACACGGAAAGATACTGTTATCGCCGGAACTCAGCAACGACCCCATAGGCAAGCTAAGGGCCATTTTCCACGAAGAAGTGGAAGCTGTCATGCAGATACTTGAAAGGCAGGACCGCGCGCGTTACAGCTCTCTGATGAACACTGTGCTCTCCGAACGCGCTGTGGTTGAAAGCTATGCGGCGGCTTTCCACGGTAATGAAATGCCCTCCCTTGCGGACGAAATACTCTTTAATGATATTATGGCCAGGGCTTTTGAAATTGTCCTTCTGATGGAAAACGGCGCGATCTCCACGAATGAGATCACCGAGAAAGAAATGGAGTTCGTAAGAGAAATAACACCCATCATAAACTCAAAGAAACACAGTTATTTTACAGGCATTTTCTGGGATCAGCACGCAAGAGAAATATTCATACGCCTCGCTATGGCCAACGGCCAGACCTTCCGCGAAGTCGCCAGCTCGCGCCTAGGGGAAGCCGATCCGACTGGATTTGGAAGGCCTTCGCAAGCGATTGTAAGAGCAGAAGTTGCGGAGGGGGAAAACGTCCCCCATCATGTTCTTGAGACGCAGAAAGGGAAGCTTAAATCTGTTCCGCTTGTTGAGGGGCCTGTGCTGGATGACGAGGGGATAAAAGCGCCTGGTATTTCGATGTCATACGAAACCTCTCTGAAGTCTTCTTTTAAAGGGTCTCTTGACGAAAATGACCCTCTGGCAGAACTCCTTGGGGAAGAACACCCCCTTTTGACGCTGATGGAACGTATCGCGGCCGAAGAAGGTCGAACTGTCTGGGTTGATGTAGGCCCGGGATACGGCATCGCTCTCAGGCAGGGAAAAGCGATCCTCGGGGAAAAACTTATGACATACGGACTGGACGCGGTAGACTGGACGTCCGAGCTCAAGCACGATAAAGGGCTGTTTGAGAAGTTCAAAGCCGCTCACGGACGAGAGATCTTCAGTCCGAAAAATGATTTTGTCCTGCTTGACCAGAGTATGGAGGGCGCGACACTTCCCGAACCTGCCGACCTTATAACCGTGTACAGGGCTATCCAGTATTCCCATTCACCCATGGGAACTCTTGCCCGGCTTTATAATCAGCTCAAGCCCGGGGGGACACTCATAGTCGGAGGCCCCATGTTCACCTCTTTCGCGGAAGGGACGGTAGAGGGCGGTTCCCGGATGATCGAAGAGATCATAACCCAGCTGAATTCCGCGGGCATATACGCTAGAGCGGGCGATGGTCTGGATAATTCACTGATCATACAGCGGCCTGACGACCGCGTGATAGACATCAATCTTAAAGTCACGGGGATAGACACAGTATCCGCAGGTATACTCTCGATAACAAGATATGAAAAGCGTCTTCCTGATGAGCCCCTGGTCCTGGTGAGCGGGGAAAGAAGAGAAGAGACGGAAGAACTTGAGCAAAGGTCCCGTCATATGGCTGCCTCTCTGGAAAAGGCGGGATATATCACGGAAGCGGTATTTTCGCGGGATGCCGCCGAAAAGAAAGACATCTACGGCAGACCATACGAAAGGAACTACAGGCATGTCTATGCTGCCATGGACCTTGTGGGAAAACTCGCCTCTGAGCATGGTTTTAAGGAGGCAGAGAGAGGGACCCTTGAACTTCTCGCGCATGAGATGGTCATGAATATTATCGATTTCGGAAAGTACGGGGCTTTCGGGGCCAAATTCATAAGGACTACCGGCGGGACAGAAGCGATAGAACTAGTAGCCAGGGACGCGGGCCCTGGGATAGACGACCCTGCCGCGGAAGCGCGTGAAAGCCTGACACGTGCGGCTTCCGGGACAGGTTTCGGTTTTTACCACCTTACACATAATACCGACGAAGCG
>CAYVIW010000050.1:0-35399 GCA_964451815.1 uncultured Planctomycetia bacterium
CAAAAACCAAAAAATTAATAAAATTAAAAAATACCCCCATAATATTTCCCCTTTTTGTAGGGTGGGCTCAAGCCGGGTCTGTGCCCGCGACTACCAGCACTGAGGCGTAAGCCTCTATGGCTTCCCCTCTTCCCACAGCGCCCAGCTTTTCCCGGGTCTTACCCTTTACGCTTACGTTTTCCGGAGAGATAAGCAATATCGAGGATATAGACTCTTTTATTTTCTGCCTGTGATCGGCTATCTTTGGCGACTCGGCGACCACGACGCAATCAATATTACCTATTCTGAACCCCGCCTGACGCATGATATCAAACGCTTTTTTAAGTATTATGGAACTTGATATATCCTTGAACTCCGCGTCGGTGTCGGGAAACTTTTCACCTATGTCTCCGCCAGATACCGCTCCCAGAATAGCGTCAGCTACGGCATGAAGCAGCACGTCCCCGTCGGAGTGGCCTTCAAGTCCCTTTTCGCACTCTATCCTGACCCCGCCTATCACCATGGGCCTTCCACGAGTAAGCCTGTGTATGTCGTAACCGAATCCTGTTCTCATATGCCGCTTTTTATCTCTGTTCCCCAGCCCGGGCTCCATTGCCGCTCTCACCTTTTTGATTTCTTCTGTCGGACCTTTGATCCTGCCGCTGGTCTGACCGTTCCACGAGCGAGGCGAATATCATCCTTCCGGCCGATGTCTGGAGAACACTGGTTACGGAGATCCCCACCGTTTTGCCTATAAGACGCCTGGCATTGTCCACAACTATCATGGTGCCGTCTTCCATAAAAGCCACACCCTGGCTTTTTTCCTTTCCTTCTTTGCGGATATGAACGTTCATCTTCTCCCCGGGAAAAACTACCGGACGCATCGCCGAAGACAGGTCGTTTATGTTCAGCACTTTTACGCCTTCCAGCTTGGCCACTTTATTCAGGTTAAAATCGTTGGTCACAAGCGGCGCGTCAAGGATCTTCCCAAGACGGACAAGTTTGGCGTCCACTTCCTTTATCGAAGAAAGCCTTTCTTCGTGTATAATTATCTCCGTCCCCGGCACCTTCTTGAGGGCATCAAGCATATCCAGCCCCCTCCGGCCTCTGTTGCGCTTTTCGTCATCGGAGCTGTCGGCTATCTGCTGCAGCTCATGGAGCACGAATCTCGGCACTACGAGCTTACCTTCCATAAAACCTGTCTCGCATATGGCGCTTATCCTGCCGTCGATTATCACACTCGTGTCCAGTATGTACCGCTGGTCGCGCTGGTCCTGCCTTGAGAACCTTACATACGGGATTATAAGATTGAACTCATCCTTGCCTTTTATGGCTATTATCATGCCCAGATAGCAAAAAACTATCGTAAAGCCTATCTGTAATATCGAATACATCTCCCTCTCCATCGGGACAAGCTTGGCGATAAGGGTCATCATCCATGCCATAAAAAACCCGAAAACCAGCCCGAACGCCGCAGCCGAAAGGTTCCTCAGTGAAACACTTTTAAGTCTTGCTTCTATAAGGATAACAAATATCGACACTATGGCTCCCGCACCCGCGCCCATAATAGCTCTTTCCGAAACAATACCTGTCAGGTCCGAAGCGATATAAAAACCGCTCACAGCGCTCAAAAGAACAAAGAACACTCTCAAAATAATGATAGTCATTTTCCCTCTCTTTCGTTAAGTTCAAAAACCTTTTCAAACAAAAAACTCTTCCGCTACCTGCGCGGAGAAATAATGGTCCCCCTGGTCTCTTTGTCCGACTTACTGCTTCTGTCAGTGGTCACCCGCAGCAGTTTCCAGGGGTGGGCTTTTATATCGGAGGTAAGCTCCTCAATATCATCATATACGTCTTCTTCAACAAGCAGCTTGCCTATCGTGCCTTGGCCGGAGCTGAGTCTGCCTATGATAGTCTCAAGGTCCCTGTATATTGTGTCTTCCGTAAGCAGCCTGCCTATCGTGCCTTCGCCGGAGCTGAGCCTGCCTATAATAGTCACAAGGTCCCTGTATATTGTGTCTTCCGTAAGCAGCCTGCCTATCGTGCCTTCGCCTTCGCTTATCCGGCGCATAACGCTGGAGGCTTGATCCGCGAATTCGGTCATCTTTTCCATCTGCATGCCCACGTTCACCGGATCTTTGCCCTGAATGATGTCCCCGGCGGCGAGAAATTTTTCGGACCTGCCGGGAGTTATCTCCAGATACTGCTCACCAAGAAGCCCAAGGGTGTTTATCCTTGCTGTAGCGTCTTCCTCTATCCTGGTGTCACCTATTATCTTAAGTATCAGCTTCACCCTGGTCTTGCCAGCCTCCTCATCATAAAAAACAACTATGTCCTTCACCTCCCCCACATTAACGCCCGCAAGCCTTATCGGAGCGCTCTTTTTAATGCCGTTCACAAAATCAAAAACAACATTCGTCTCGTAACCCTCTCTTAAAAGGTAAAAGTCGCTTATCGAGAAAACTATCAGGAACATGAGAAATATCCCCACCCCGATAAAAAGACCCACTTTAAGTTCGAGTTTTTCGTCTCTGAACATAACCTTCTCCTGTGTTATTGTCTGTGTCTTTTATCCAGCCGCGCCGCGGCCAGAGATCTCTTTTACCTCGTGGTTATAGGACCCTTCGCGTCCCCCGAGATGAACTGTCTGACTATTCCGTTATCAGAGCTCTTTATCTCTTCCGGGGTCCCTACCGCTATTATCTTCCTGTCATACAGCATGGCTATTCTGTCCGCTATCTTATACGCGCTTTTCATGTCGTGTGTCACGGTTATGGATGTGATCTTGAGCGTATCGTGCAGATAGCGTATCAGATCGTTTATGATGTCTCCCATTATCGGGTCCACCCCGGTGGTAGGTTCGTCAAAAAGCATTATCTTGGGCCACATACTTATAGCCCGCGCAAGGCCCACTCTTTTTCTCATGCCGCCCGAAAGCGCCGCGGGTTTTACGTTCTCTATACCGTAAAGACCGACCATGTCAAGGCATTCGGCGACGCGTTTTTTGATCTCGCTGAAGGACATCTTTGTGTACTCCATCAATCTGAAACCCACGTTCTCAAAAACGTTGAGGGAGTCAAAAAGGGCCGCGCCCTGGAAAAGCATACCAAAATCCATGCGGATCTTGTCAAGCCTCCTGGGATCCACCCTGGTAATATCCTCGCCCTCCACGAATACGCTGCCCGAATCAGGACGCATAAGACCTATAATATGTTTGAGCAAAACACTCTTCCCGCACCCCGAACGGCCGATTATTACCATGGATTCGCCGGTGTTCACGTCAAGATCCACACCCTCAAGCACCTTGTGCGATCCGAAAGATCTATGTAAGCCCTTTATCTCTATCATGGTATTTTTGTCCCATCCCCTAATGCATTATAAAATAAAAAAGGGCGGTAAAAAAACAATCCGCGATTATTATAAGAATAAAACTCCTGACCACACTCGATGTGGTGGCCCGTCCGACCCCTTCCGCACCCTCCCCGGAGTTCAGCCCCTCAAAACACGATATCATACATATTATTACCGCGAACGATACGCTCTTTATAAGGCCCGTTAACACGTCCTTTACAGCCAGCGGCTCCCACGTCATGGTCAAATACATGGAACTGGAGATATTCAGCCTTCCGACACCTATCACGTATCCGCCGAGTATACCGAAAAAATCGGCGTATATCGTTAAAAGCGGCAGCATTACCAGCATCGCCAGGAACCTGGGCACCACCAGATGCTGGACCGGGTTAGCCGACATCGTCTCAAGCGCGTCTACCTGCTCGGTAACCTTCATGGTCCCCAGTTCCGCGCTTATCGAAGCGCCGCAACGCCCGGCGACTATGAGCGCGGTAAGCACCGGGCCTAATTCACGGGTAATAGAAAGAGCCACAAGAGAAGCTATGTACATCTCCGCGGACATCTTCTGCATCTGATACGCGCTCTGCAGGGCCAGGACCATTCCCGTGAAAAAACTTATAAGGAAAACTATGGGAAAACTCGCTACCCCTATAAAGTTCATCTGCTCAAGTATCTGCCATTTTCTTTTTCTGGGGGCGAATATCCAGAAAATGGTCTGACTCGTAAGCACGGTAAGCCCGCCCATGTACACAAAAAAAGTTCTCACTTTTCTTCTGGCCACGCTGTAAAGCCTTATGACAAAAAATATCAGCGGATTGGTTTTCATCTTAGTCGGTCTCGTTTTTTTTATGTTGCTCAGCTTTTTTCAGGCACAGGTTCGGTCCTGGACTTAACGAACTTGAGCTCTTCTTTTCCTTTAGCGAGTTTCACCTCTATTGTGCTGCCCTCGGATATATCCCCTGAAAGTATCTCCTCGGCCAGCGGGTTCTCCAGATAACGTTGTATGGTCCGCTTAAGCGGCCTGGCACCGAATATTTTGTCAAACCCCTTGTCAATAAGGAACCCTTTCGCGTCCTCATCCAGCAAAAGCCTCATGCTCTTTTCCTCAAGGCGTTCCTGCACTTCCTTGACCTCTATCTCCACAATATGTTTGAGGTCCTCCCGGGTAAGGGACCTGAAAACTATAGCATCATCTATTCTGTTCAGGAACTCGGGTTTGAAGGTCTTTTTTATCTCCTCCAGAAGACGCCCTTTCATATCCTGGTAGGTCTCTTCTTCTTTCTGCGAGGTAAACCCTATCGCTCCCGCTTTTTTAAGAAGGTCGGCCCCTATATTGGAGGTCATTATGAGTATTGTGTTCTTAAAACTCACCTTCCTGCCGTATGAATCGGTGAGCCGTCCTTCATCAAGCAGCTGGAGCAGTATGTTGAAGACGTCCGGATGGGCCTTCTCTATCTCATCGAGCAGCACAACCGCGTAGGGCCTTCTTCTTACCTTCTCAGTAAGCTGACCGCCTTCTTCATATCCCACATATCCCGGGGGAGCGCCCACCAGTTTGGATACATTGAATTTTTCCATATATTCAGACATGTCTATCTGTATCGTAGCGTCCTCGTCGCCGAACATTACTTCCGCCAATTTCCTGCCCAGCAGCGTCTTGCCTACTCCGGTCGGTCCCATGAATATAAAGGTCCCAATGGGCCTGTTGGGGGCTTTTATACCAGCCCTTGACCTCCTCACGGCATGCGCGATAGCGCTTATAGCTTCGCTCTGCCCTACTACACGTGTGGTCAGGCTCTCCTCGAGTTTTAAATATTTCTCCGACTCCTTTTCCTCCACCTTGATAAGCGGTATACCTGTCCAATCCGACACTATTGTCGCGATATCATCCGCCGTTACATTGATCTCCTGCTGGGTCTGCCCGGCCGTCCATTGCTTATGCAGGTTCTTGAGCTCCTGCCTGGCTTTCCTTTCCGAATCCCGGAACCTGGCGGCCTGTTCGAAATCCTGATTCTTCACCGCCTGTTCTTTTTCTCTCTTGAATTCCTCTATATTCTTCTCATATTCCTTGAGTTCCTCCGGCATTATCATAGTGGATAGCTTGGCTTTGGAGCCGGCCTCATCTATCAGGTCTATGGCCTTGTCCGGCATGAACCGTCCGGTTATATACCTGTCCGATAGTTTCGCGGCCGCCTCAAGCGCCTTGTCCAGGAACTTCACCTTATGGTGAGCCTCATATTTGTCCCTTAGCCCTTTCAATATGGCTATGGTCTCTTCCACGTTGGGCGGGTCGACATTCACCGGCTGAAAGCGTCTTTCAAGAGCCGGGTCCTTCTCTATGTTCTTTCTGTATTCGTCCAGCGTGGTCGCGCCTATGCACTGTATATCGCCGCGCTGAAGAGACGGCTTAAGTATATTTGAGGCGTCTATGGCTCCCTCCGCCCCACCGGCGCCCACCAGGGTATGTATCTCATCTATGAAAACTATCACTTCAGGGGACTCTTTTATCTCTTTCATGACGGCCTTTATCCGTTCCTCGAACTGCCCTCTGTATTTCGTGCCCGCTATCATCATGGCAAGATCAAGGATCACAAGCCTTCTGCCCTTAAGTATCTCGGGTATGTCCCCCAGGATTATCTTCTGCGCGAGTCCCTCGACTATGGCCGTTTTGCCGACGCCGGCTTCACCGATAAGAACGGGATTATTTTTCTTTCTGCGGCTGAGTATCTGTATGACCCTCTGGATCTCCTTGTCGCGTCCTATTACCGGGTCCAGCTCATCCTGGCGGGCCATCTCGGTGAGATCTCTCCCGAAAGAATCAAGCGCCGGGGTCTTGGTCTTTTTCTTACGTCTCGGGTCGGCGCCTACGGAATACCCAGGTATTGACGCCCCCAGAAGATTAAGCACCTCGTCCCGTACGCTCTTAAGGTCAAGCCCCATATTTATCAGGACCTGCGAGGCTACCCCGTCGCCCTCGCGGATAAGGCCGAGAAGCAGATGTTCGGTGCCGATATAGTTGTGCCCCAGAGCCCGGGCTTCGTCCATGGCAAGCTCTATCACCTTTTTCGCCCGGGGGGTAAAAGGTATGTCTTCTGTCAGCACTTTGCTTGGTCCTGTCTGTACCAGCTTTTCCACTTCGGCGCGGATGTTTTCAGGGTCCAGCCCCAAACTTGTAAGGACGGCGGCCGCTACGCCTTCTCCTTCTTTTATCAGCCCCAGAAGTATATGCTCTGTACCGATATAATCATGGTTGAACCTTTTGGCCTCTTCTTTGGCCAGTAATATGACCTTTCTGGCTCTTTCGGTAAATCTGTTAAATGCGGGCATTTTCCCTCCTCTATTTATCAACTCCAAGTTTATCTCTTATAAGGTCCGCTCGTTTTATGTCTCTGTTGTGCGGTTCTATTTCCCCGCCGCTTATCTTCTGCAGATGCGCGGGCTGCGCCATAAGCAGCAGTTCATTGACCCTGAAAGGATCGATCCCTTCAAGCACTCCCAGGTCTATCCCCAGCCTTATGGCGGAGAGCAGCTTGACAGTTTCACTTGAGGTTATTATCCTGGCGCTCTTCAGCGTGCCGAATGACCTGGATATCCTGTCGGTCACTTCATCCTTTTTACGGCTCATCAATTTTTTGCGTGTCTCTTCCTCACGTTCTATTATCTTGTTAATTATTCTCTCCAGGTTATCGAGTATGTCAAGCTCCGAATGCCCGAGAGCCACCTGATTGGATATCTGGAAAAAATCCCCTACCGCCTCAGTGCCTTCGCCGTAAAATCCACGCATGGTAAGTCCGAGTTTGGATATACCCTCGAACACCTTGTCGATCTGGCCCGTGACCGCGAGCGCCGAAAGATGCAGCATGACCGATGCCCTCAGTCCCGTGCCCGTATTTGTCGGACACGACGTAAGATACCCGAACTTGCTGGAATGATCGAACCCCAGGTGGCTACCCAGTTCCGTGTCGGTCTCATCGGCTGTTTTCCACGCTTCCATTATGTCAAAACCCGACCGCATGACCTGAAGCCTTATGTGGTCCTCTTCGTTTATCATCGCGCTCAATATCTCGTTCTGGTCTATGACCATACCTTTTCGAGCGGCGTCTGCGGCGTGTTCACGACTCATCAGGTGACGCTCGACAAGAAACCTTTTGTCCAGATCGCTCAGGTCTTTCACATTAAGAAAAAGCGCGTTTTTCAGCGTCTTGCTTTCTTTCATCCCCCCTATTACGGTTTTCAGGGTGGTTTCCCGCTGTTTATCGCTGGCCCTGTTGAAATATATATGCCCTTCAAGGTTCCTGGCAAGCCTCATGCGTGTGGATATGGCTATATTGGACTTCGGCCCGGTGCCACTGAACCAGTCACTGTTTATTTTAGCAAGGTCGTCAAGTTTCATGCCTGTGCGGTTCCCTTGTTTGATATCCTTTCTTCCATCTCTTTTATCCTGTCGCGCAGCACAGCCGCTTTTTCGAACTCCTCGGCCGCGGCGAGAGCACTGAGCTCGCTCTTAAGGCGCCGGAGATCCTCATGCTCTTTCGCCGTTTCGTTGTCCTTGAAAGGCGTCTTTCCCACATGTCTGTCCGACCCGTGTATCTTTCTTAAAAGCTCGCTCAAATTGTCCGAGAACACCTCGTAACATTTGCCGCATCCAACCCTGCCGGTCCTCTGAAAATCCTGATAAGCCGAGTTACACACCGGACACCTTGTTTTGACAAGCTTCGACACCTGGTCATCAGGAAGGCTCTCCCCCAGGTCCACCAGCCCCGACAAAAGATCGGTAAGCCCGAAATGCGACTGCATCTCTTCGCTTTTGTGCCTGGCGCAGCTCTCGCATATATGGAGCTTGTTGACCTGTTCATTGACCACCTCAGTGAGGTGGATGGTCGCCTCGTTCTCTCCGCAAATATCACACTTCATTATATCTCCGCTGTATCCTTTTCTGCCTGCATTACCGGCCGGGGTTTCTTTTCCCGGCATGACTAAAGATCAATATTCCACTCCCTCGGTGGCCGTAAGTTTTCTGTATTCCTCTCTTAACATATGTGTTATCGGTCCGGGTTTTCCCGTACCTATTTTTCTGCCGTCTATTTCGACAACCGGGATTATCTCAGCGGCTGTACCGGTGAGAAAACACTCGTCGCTCTCAAAGACCTCTTCAGGGCGCATAAGCTTGAACTCTGTCTCTATGTTCTTTTTTGCCGCTATTCGCGATACGGTATCCTGCGTAACCCCTTCCAGGGCGCCTATCCCGGCCGGCGGCGTGACCAGCCTTCCGTTCTTCACGATAAAGATGTTATCGCCGGTACATTCGGCCACATATCCTTCAAGGGTGAGCATAAGCGCTTCTTCCACCCCGGCGTTTATGGCCTCTATCCTCGCTAAGATATTATTAAGATAGTTGAGCGATTTTATCCTAGGGTCCACAGTCACAGGATGGTTCCTGCGTGTAGAAGCTATGGTTATGGGCAGACCTTTTTCATAAAGTTCTTCCCCGTAGAGCTTTATTTTGTCGGCTATGATAAAAACGGTCGGCTGTTTGCATCTGCGCGGGTCAAGGCCCAGATCCCCTTCGCCTCTTGTTACCACCACCCGTACATACGCGTTATCCAGCTCGTTCACCTTTATCGTCTCTATTACCTTTTTTGTAAGGTCCTGTTTCGACATGGGTATTTTCAGGCTGATGGCGGCGGCGCTCTCGTAAAGGCGGTCCATATGCTCGGCAAGTTTGAAAACACGCCTGTTATAGGACCTTATGCCCTCGAACACCCCGTCGCCGTAAAGCAATCCATGGTCAAAGACCGATATCCGGGCGTTCGACGGCTCGACGAACTCCCCGTTAAAGAATATTCTGGGCTCCATGCTTTTCCTTTCGTTGGCGGCATTCCCAACTGGTCGTTTCTTCTATTACTCCATCCGTCATGCGATATTCTGAATCAAAAAAATCTTTTTCGACCTCTTGATGTGATACAAGTACCACGCTCATCTGCCGCAGCTGGCTGAGTTTCTTGATAAGGTCGTATATCTCCATGCTCATAGCCGAATCGAGGTTTCCGGTAGGCTCGTCGCAAAAAAGCACCTCCGGTTCGTTGATAAGCGCCCTGGCTATGGCCCCTCTCTGTATCTCCCCGCCGGAAAGTTTCCCCGGTCTGTGCCGGCTTCTTTCGGTCATACCCACAACCTCTATAAGGTCTTCGGCCGCCGACCTTATCGCCGACAACGAACGGCCCCCTTTTATCCTGCCGGGAAGCATCACGTTCTCAAGCACATTAAGCTCGGGAAGCAGATGGTAGAACTGAAAGATAAAACCGAACCTGCGGTTCCTTATGCGGCTTCGTCTTCCATCTCCCAGGCCGTAAACATTCCTGCCGTCGATTGTCACTTTTCCGGCGGTCGGTCGGCAAAGCCCCCCCATTATGTGCAGAAGAGTGGATTTACCCGCGCCCGAAGGCCCGTGTATATAAACACGTTCTCCTTTTTCAACCCGCATATTCGCGCCTTTAACAGCCCGTATCGGTTTCGTGCCCTGCTTGAAGGTCATGTCTATTTTTTCGGCTGCCAGCATATCCTCTATATCCCCGTCAACTATTGATCCTCACCGCAAGGCTCCCCTACTCATACCTTATCGCCTGCACCGGGTCCAGCCGCGAAGCCTTCCAGGCGGGATATATCCCCGCCGCGAGAGCAAGCGCCGCGGCCACCGATACCACTGTAAAAACATCGTTCATGCTTATCTTTACCGGTATCTCCGTAAAATAATAAACATCGCTCGGGAAAACCGCCACGCCCGTTATCCTTTCTATAAGATCAGCTGCCTGGTTAACCCTCTCGGCAATATATACTCCCAGAAAAGCCCCGGCCAGAGTCCCGAACAGGCCTATCATCGCCCCCATTACCAGGAATATGAGCCTTACTCCCGCGGAGCTGGCGCCAATAGCTTTAAGTATACCTATGTCCCTTGTCTTTTCCATTACCATCATTATAAGAGAACTTGCTATATTGAAACAGGCCACCGTGACTATCAGCGTCAGAATGAGGAACATCATCTTTTTTTCCACGGCCAGCGCGGTTACCAGATTGCGGTCAAGGTCCATCCAGCTTTTCACCACAAAAGGATACCCCAGCTCTTTCTGGAGGCTATCCTTTAAAAGGTTCGCTTTCATGCCGTCTTGCGCCTTTATTCCTATGCCTGATATCGACTCGGGCATACGGAACATCGCCTGGGCCGTATCCAGAGAAATTATCCCGATATTTGAGTCATAGTCGTATCTGCCCGAACTGAAACTGCCGATTACCTCAAGACGCATTTTCTCGACGTCTCTAGCCGAATAAGGCAGAACCAGCTCGACTGTGTCACCCGGCTTCACATTTTCGCTTCTCATCAGCTCGGTGCCCAGCACTATGGTTCCGGGCACAAGCTCCGAGGCTTTATCGGCGCTGTAGGTTATGACGCTTGTTACTTCAGATTCCTTCCGTGGATCTATGCCTTTTATCAGAAGGCCTGACATCGCGCCCTTCCCCCGAAGTATGGCCTGGCCCGTAATGAACGGCGAGGCACTTTCAACATCAGGCATTGACTCTATGTGGTCTAAAAGTCCTTCATACCCTTTTATTTCCAGGTCAGACATGACCATAACGTGCGAATATGTGCCTACTATCTTCTCTCTGATCTCGCTGTCGAAACCGTTCATTACCGAAAGGACCACTATCAGGGACGCCACTCCCAAAGCGACCCCGGTAACCGATATACCCCCGATAAGAGAGATCATCCTCTCTCTTCTTCTGGAAAAAAAATATTTAAAACTTAAAAATAATGTCCACATGTTCCGGATCCGCCGCTCTATGTTTTTGGCCCGCTATGTTCAGGCCTCATATGAGGGAAAAGAATAACCTCTCTTATATTGGCCGAATCAGTGAATATCATGGCGAGCCTGTCTACGCCTATTCCCAGACCGCCCGCGGGCGGCATTCCGTATTCAAGAGCCCGAATGAAATCCTCGTCCACAGTAGCGTCAGGGTCCGCCTTCGCCTGCTCGAGGAACCTCTCTTTCTGGTCTACGGGATCGTTGAGCTCGGAGTAGGCGTTGGCTATCTCCATCCCCCCGATGTAAAGCTCGAACCTTTCCACAAGACCCGGCTTTTCAGGATTTTCTTTGGCCAGCGGGCTCAGTTCTTTGAACATATCCACCACGAACACCGGATGGTTCTCCGCCTTCGGCTCTATGAGCTCTCCCACTATATTTATTATCTGCGTCTTGCTTACTTTGTCCCCTTCTATTTTCAATCCTTTCTTTCTGAGCTTATCCATCCATACTGAAAGAGGGTCCTGCACCCTTATGCCGAAGTTCTCGTCCATCATATCGGCAAAAGACACCTTCTTCCATTCAGAAAGGTCAACTTCCCTGCCCTGGTATATGAATTTATCAGTACCGAGTATCTTACGCGCGGCCGAAGTTATCAATTCTTCGGTGAGCTTCATCATCCCTTCGCAGTCTGAATAGGCCTGATAAACCTCCATCATGGTGAACTCGGGATTGTGCCGGGCTGAGATACCTTCGTTCCGGAACGAACGGTTTATCTCATAGACCTTTTCAAAACCACCCACAAGAAGTTTTTTCAGGTATATCTCAGGCGCTATCCGGAGAAAAAGATCCATATCAAGCGCTTCGTGATGCGTCATGAACGGCTTGCCTGCCGCGCCGCCGGGTATCGGGTGCATCATCGGGGTCTCGACCTCCATGAAAGCTCTGGAGTTAAGCTCCTCTCTGAGATGCTGTATAAGTTCTATCCTCCGCGCGAATTTTTCACGCGCCGGCTCGTTGACTATAAGATCAACATACCTCTGCCTGTACCTTGTCTCTACGTCTTTAAGGCCGTGCCATTTCTCGGGAAGAGGCAGCAAAGACTTTGAAAGTACCCTGAATCCGGAGACCTGTAAAGTGTCCTCTCCTGTGCGGGTCTTGAAAAGCTCCCCGTCAGCGCCTACTATATCCCCTATATCCACCGCTTTTAAAATCTCAAAGTTCTCATCCCCTACTATATCCTTACGGAAATAAAGCTGCAGGCTTCCGGAGAGGTCCCTTGTATCCATAAAAACGCTCTTGCCGTGTTCTCTTTTGGCCATTATCCTTCCGGCGACCCTGACCGTCTTCTTCTCCTCGAAATCCGCTTTCACAGAAGAGATGCTCTGTATATCCGGGAATTTGCCTCCGAAAGGATCTATCCCTGCGCTTCTCAGCTTCTCAAGGTTTATATATCTCTGCTCAATTATGTCATTCCGCTCTTCCATACATTTCCTTTTTTCAAAACACTATACAATATAATGACTTCCGCAAAAAAACGCCTTATCCATCGTTCAGTGGACCCGGGCCGGGCCCTTAAATGGCGGCTATATTACTAACAGATTATAACTATAATATGAATAACTGTCAATGTAATTAACGGCAGAAAGGGGAGATGCGGGCCTAACCTTTTTGATATACACCGGTTAGATCTACGGCCTCTCAGCCCTGAGCTTCAATAAGCTCCGCCACTTTGGCCAGCAGCTCCTGGGGATCAAAGGGTTTTACCATATAGGCGTCGGCGCCCGAGGCGAGGCCGCGTTCTATATCCTGTTTCTGGGCCATGGCGGTAAGAATGACTATCGGTATCTTACTGTACTTTTCGTCGTTTTTCAAAGCCGAACATATCTCGTAACCATCTATGCCGGGAAGCATCAGGTCGAGAACTATAAGGTCGGGCATATCCTGTCTTGCCGCCTCAAGACCGGCCTTGCCGTCGGCTACCATGCAAACATAATAACCGGCCGACTCAAGTCTTATCCCTACCATAACGGCCATATCCTGTTCGTCTTCTATGAGCAATATTCTTTTCTGCGACATCTTTAAGCCGGGCTCTCCTCCCCCAGGGCTTTTCTCACTTCTTTAAGTAGAACGTTATCCCCGATGGGCTTATCTATTATTGCCTGCACTCCTTCTATGAGGAATATCTCCTTCATATCGGGTTTACCGGTCACTACTATTATGGGGATCGATCTTGTCTCGAGGTCAGCTTTAATTTTATGCAGAAACGTATACCCGTCCATATCCGGCATGACTATGTCGAGAAGAATAAGATCTATTTTTTCTCCCCGGACCTTCTCAAGCCCCTCCCTGCCGGTCATCGCTTCGGATGTGTCGTACCCATTGGCCTCCAGGCGCAACTTTAAAAGCTCTAAAAAATTGGGCTCGTCGTCTACTATAAGTATTCTTTTCTTGTCGGTCATTTCGCGCCTCCCGGACCATTTTGCCGTTACCACGGCCCGATCTTTTTCACTTTTCCAATAAGGTCGGCGCTGAGCCTGCCGTCTACGGGATAAGCTACGCACCCGAAAAAAACCTTTATTTTTTTATCGAGCTCTTTTTTCTCAATGTGCTCTTTTACCCCCGGTGCCAGCCTCAGGTCAACAAGCCTGAGGGCGTTCTCTTTTGTACAGTTAGGCAGCACTATCACTATCTGCCCGCCAAGGGCCAGAACAAAATCATCGGCCCGGCGCAGCGAGGTAGACAGCACCTGTTCTATATCCCCTAGAAGGTTCGGGTATTTTTTCTTGGAAAAATCTTTCCGGGAATCATCGGCCCCGGAAACCCTTATCCCTATTATCGACAGTTCCGTGTCGTTCTCCATGGCCAGAGCCATCTCATTATTCACATATTCCTTGAAAAGGACTTCGGGAGTGTATTTGGGCAATGTGAATGTGAACTTTGTGCCTTTGCCTTCGGTGCTGTCTACGCTTATCTTTCCCCTGTGCATCTCCACAAGCTCCCTGGCGATAGAAAGTCCGAGACCTGTACCTCTGGGGCCGGCCCCCGCCACCCTGCCGAACTGCTGGAACCTCGAGAACACCTTAGGCAGGTCTTTTTTGCTTATACCGATACCGGTGTCTTTTACCGAACACACAACTTTGCCCTTTGTTTCTCTGGCGGCGAGCTCTATCATTCCCTCAGGCGTGAAATGCACGGCGTTGTTCATCAAGTTAGTGAATATCTGCATCAGCTTGTCGGTGTCGGCATAGAGGCTTATCTTTTTCTCGGGAAGCTTTACCCGTATCTCAAGGCCTTTTTCACGCGCGGCCGTTTCATAATTAGCCGCTACCTGTCTTATAAGGCTCGATATGCTCACAAGCCGCTTGTTTATCTCTATCTTCCCGGCCTCTATCCTGGATATATCAAGCAGGCTGTTGACTATCCTGCTGAGCCTGTCTATGTTGCCCTTGGCGGTAGCAAGTATCTTATGCTGCTTTTCGTTTATCCCCCCCGGAATACCCTCGAGGATAAGGCTTATACCTTCACGTGTTATCGAAAGAGGCGTCCTGAGCTCATGTGAGACTATCGAGATAAAATCGTTCTTCATCCGGTCTATCTCTTTCTCCCTGGTAATATCCCTCAAAAGGAGTATCGTACCCGTTACGGATCTTGCGCCGGAACTCAACGGTGATATCTCGCAGGCAAGTACCTTCTCCGAAAGATTCACCTCTTTCTTTATCAGGTGCCTTTTCTCTCTGCTTTCTTCCATGGCCCGCTCAAGGCCCAGGTTCTTAAGCTTCCTCAACAGGGCCTTGCTTTCAATGACCCCTTTGGACTTAAGCCCCAGTATTTTTCTGGCCCGCGGGTTTATAACGCGTACCCTTGAATGGTTGTCGAGCAGAAGAACCCCTTCAGAAAGGTTCTTTATCATGCCTTCCACTATATTCTCGCGCTTTCTAAGGGCCTCTTCTTTCTTCTTGCTCTCAAGGCCCTCCCGCTCACTCAAAGCAAGCTTCTTCTTAAGACGCGGAAGACGCTTTGCCGCCTTTGGTCGTTTTGGGTTTTTTTTATTTTTCGCCATGAACATCCGTTCGCGGTCTGGACCCGCCGTTTCGCCGCCGGGAAGTACCGGCGGCTCTCTATTCACTGATAAACCAATTATATACTATAACCCCGCTAATACAAGTTTTCACTACTGCCCGGAACGGGAACAGATCTTTCTGAATTCTTCTTCGGTAATGACCTTTATGCCTTTTTTAAGAGCCTCATCCAGTTTCGATCCGGCCTTCTCACCCGCCACCACAAGATCGGTCTGAGAAGTGACTCCCGAAAGGGTCTTGCCCCCTTCCGCCTCTACCATCTTCTGGGCTTCTGAACGGGAAAGGCCGGAAAGAGATCCTGTAAATACGACTTTTTTTCCGGAAAGTTTACCCCCGGCGACTTCCCTGAAAGGCCTGACCTTAACCCCGTTCGCCTCTAGTTTTTTGATCTCCTGGGCGTTCCCGCCCGTCCCGAAAAACTCCGTTATGCTCCCGGCTATTTCCGGGCCTATCTCATCTATCGCTACAAGCTCGCCCTCCCGGGCTCCCATTATTTTACTGAGAGTTCCGAAACGCTCCGCGAGAAGATACGCTATATGTTTACCGACATTCCTTATACCCAGAGCGTAAATGAACCTGTCAAGGGAGATCGTTCTGGATCTCTCTATGGCGCTGAGGACATTGTCTGTCTTTTTTTCTTTCCAGCCTTCGAGCTTCAGAAGGTCCTCTCTCCTCAACTTGTAGATATCGGATACGCTTCTTATAAGATGCCTGTCATATAAAAGTTCCACACTTCTTTCTGAAAACCCTTCTATGTCGGCCGCGTCCTTGGATGAATAGTGGCATATGGCCTCTTTAAGCTGGGCCGGACAGGAAAGCCCCGCGGGGCATCGGTAGAATACGTCCTCTTTCCGGAGAGTTGTACCGCAGCTGGGGCATTTACGGGGCATATGGAAATCTTTTTCATCTCCGGTACGTCTTTCTCTTATGACCGCGCTTATATAGGGTATGACATCCCCCGCTCTCTCCACTTTTACATGGTCGCCCACTTTTATCCCGAGCTTCTCGACCTGGTCCATGTTATGCAGCGTCGCCCTGGAAACGGTCACGCCGCCGACATCTACCGGCTTAAGAAGCGCAAGAGGCGTTATAACTCCGGTCCTGCCCACCTGCACGGCTATATCATCGACCCTGGTTATTTCTTTGCGTGGCTTGAATTTATAAGCCACTGCCCACCTGGGGTTGGTGGTCCTGGTACCCAGCTCTTCCTGCATATTGATATCGTTCACCTTTATTACCACCCCGTCTATCTCGTAATCAAGGTCCTCCCTCTTTTTCTCCATGCTGTGATGATACTTTACGGCTTCTTCTATATCACGGCAATGCTTTACGTTGGGAGATATCTCAAACCCCATGCTCTTCATCATCTCGAGGGCCGCCTGCTGGGTCGAAGGAAGACTCCCTGACCGGTCCAGTATCCTGTAACAGTAGACATGAAGTTTTCTGCCGGCGGTCACGCGGCTATCGAGCTGGCGCAGCGACCCGGCGGCAACATTCCTTGGATTGGCGAATGTCTCTTTGCCTCCGGCGGATCGCTCTTTGTTGAGCTGTCTGAAATCCTTTATATGCATCAAGACCTCTCCTCGTACGGCCAATAGCTCGGGAGGGTCTTTAACAGCGAGCCTGGCGGGAACGCCCGATATGGTCTTGACATTCAGCGTTACGTCCTCTCCCGTAAAGCCGTTACCCCTGGTAGACCCCCTTGACAACTCACCGTTCTCATAAACAAGTTCTATGCTCAAGCCATCAAGTTTCGGCTCGCAGATATACTCGATGCCCTCGCCGCAGACTTTGCGGCACGCCCGGTCAAAGCGCAGGGCTGAAGCTTCGTCGTTCACGCTTTCAAGGCTCAGCATGGGCCTTATGTGGTCAACCTTGCTGATCTTTTCCGGGACGGGCGCTCCCACCGTTAAGACAGGGGAGTCGGTGGCAGAATACTCGGGGTGTTCTTTTTCCAGACGCTTGAGTTCGCTTAAAAGAGCGTCGTACGCGGCGTCGGATATCTCGGCATCTCCCTTGTTATAGTAGAGATCATTGTGTTTCTTTATCTCTTCGCGTAATTTTTTTATCCGTCTCTCGACATTCATAAAAGCACTGTCTCTTTCTTTATTTTCTGGAGGCCAGGATTTTTCTCACTTTGTCCGGAGAGCACGTATTTATAACGTCTTTTTTCTCAAGCCAACCCCTCCGGGCCGTTATAACGCCGTAGGCCACCCCGCCCATCTGGGCCGCGTCGTGGCTGTCGGTATTGATGGCGAACTTAGCCCCCATCTCTTTAGCGCGTTTCGAGTGAACATCGTTCAGGTCTATCCTGTCGCCGTGTGTGTTTATTTCGAGTATTATATTGTTCTCCACGGCTTTTCTGAATATTCTATCCATATCGAGTTCCATCGGAGAGCGCCTGGTGATAAGCCTTCCGGAAGGATGAGCGAGCATGTTAACGTGCTTGTTGTCCATAGCCCTGAGCACTCTGGCGGTCTGGTCCTCTTTGCTCATTGAAAAATTCGAATGTATCGCCGCTATTACGATGTCAAGCCCCTCGAGAACATAGTCTTCAAGGTCCAGCTTTCCGTCCTTAAGTATGTCCACTTCCACACCGGCCAGTATCTCTATGCCCTTTATCTTTAAGGCCCTCTTCCTTATATCTTCTATATGTTTTAGAAGTCTTTTTTCGTCCATCCCCCCCGATACACGCACGAGCTTGGAATGATTTGTTATCGCTATATATTTGTACCCTTTCTTTTTGGCGGCCTCGGCCATCTCCTCTACGGTCATCCTGCCGTCGCTGTCCAGCGTATGCATATGCAGGTCTCCCTTTATATCTTCCGTCTTTATCAGCCTGGCGGGCAATTCTCCTTTAAGCGCGGCCTCGATCTCACCCCGCTCCTCCCGGAGCTCCGGTGGTATCCACTCCATTCCAAGTCTGGTGTAGAGCTCCTTTTCTGTCCTGCCGGCAACGAACTTCTCCTCGCCGGCGCCGTTCAACTTAAATACCCCATACTCGCTTACCTTACAACCCTTATCTTTGGCAATCTTGCGTATCTTTATGTTGTGCTGTTTGGATCCCGTAAAATAAACAAGAGCGGCCCCGAAACATCCGCCGTCCACTATTCTGAGATCTACCTGAGGCCCCTCCGAAAGTTTTACACTGGACTTCGTGGTACCCCTGGCTATCAGGTTTTCGACGCCGGGATATGACGTGAACCTTTCCATGGCCTTATCCGCGTCTTTGACCACGGCCAGTAGATCTATATCACCCACGGTTTCCTGCCCGCGCCTGAGACTTCCGGCCTTTTCTATTTTTTTGAAATTTCCCGACCCGGAAAGATATTTTATAATATCATCCGCGATATCGCCGGCCCTGGGAAGCAGCATGCGGCCTTCCCTTTTTCTGAAATGCGCTATAGCCTGGAGCATCTTTTCCTGGGTCTTTTTACCCATGCCGCTTATATTCTCCAGCTCACCCTTTTCGCAGGCCTTTTCAAGACTGTTAACGTCCTTTATATTCAGCTCGTCAGCCAGCTTTTTGAGCTTTTTAGGACCCAGCCCGGAAATATCCAACAGGTCCAGAAACCCCCGCGGAAACTCTTTGATAAGCCTTGTGTAGAACTCAAGATGCCCCGTGGTGACCATCTCTATTATCTTGGCTTTCAGGTCCTTGCCTATTCCCGGTATATTGTCAAGGAGTGCCGGGTCTTCCTCATATATCTCCGATAACTGGCGCGAAAGCCCGCTTATATTGCTGGCCGCGGTCCTGTAGGCCCTTATCTTGAAGACGTTGTCCTCTTTTATCTCCAGGATATCGGCGATATGCTCAAATATTGATGATATCTCACGGTTATTCATCTAAAGACCCTGCCCCAGTTCTTCTTCCTGCGATGAAAGAGCCTGCTTGAGTTTCTCTTCCGATATAAAACCAAGTTCGGTAAGGATCTGGCCCAGAGGTTCTTTTCTTTTCCAATGTATGCTGAGAGCTTTGTCAAGCTGTTCGGGTGTTATGATATCCCGGTCCAGAAGTATCTGCCCCAGAGGCTTATAGCTTTCGGTTATCGATTCATCATTAGTGAACACCTGTACTTTCAAATGGTCGTTCTTTTTGAGTATGCGCCTGTCGGCCATATATTTGCTGCCCGGTATTTTTTTAAGATACTGCTTTACCTCGGCCATGCGTTCGTTGAGCTCGATAAGACTGGTAACCTCTTTTGAACTGTTCTTCATCACAAGGGCTATCGTAACGCTCATAAGAGGCATCTTCTTTGTCTTATTGGACCTGTCCTTTGCCACTATATGCTTTCGGGCCCGGTCCTCGGCCGAGTAATGGAACGGCGTTATGGTATCGAACATGCACACGAAATTTTCGCATATATCGTTATATTTTTCAGGTGTCGTCACAAGCACGAAGTCGTCACCGCCTATGTGGCCTATAAAATCATTCCTGTTGCCCCATCTTTTAATGGACGTATTCAGCATATAAGCGGTCTGCATTATCACCCTGTCGCCCTGTATATAACCGTAACGGTCGTTGAACGACTTAAAATTATCTATATCCACCTGGCCAGCCACAAAAGTGTTACCGCTTTCGAGCCTCTCTTTAAGTGTATTTTCTATCACTATCCCGCCGGGGAGACCTGTTAAGGGGTTCGCGTAAAAACTATGCTGTGACCTTTTAAGGGCCATCTCTATACGCATTCTGAGATCCAGCGGGTCAGGGGGTTTTATCAGATAATCATCCACCCCCTGCTGCAGTTTGAGAAGTTCCATACGGAGATGACGCTTATCTATAAGTATGATCACGGGAATATACGCCGTAGAAAGGTCGGTTTTAAGCATATCGCATATCTCAAGGCGTCCCCTGTCGGCCGAATGCGCGTCTATCACCACAACATCGGGCGCTATGCGCGATATCCTCAAGATGTCAGCCTTGTCGTGCCGCTCAAAAAAGACCTCATACCCCCACCCGTCAAGGCAGAATTCCATAACGCCCCGGAGCTCCAGGTCTTCGGACACAATAAGCACTTTATTCACCTTAGGCATAATATATAGGGTACCAGCTTCCCCCAATTTTTGCAATCCCGCAAATTCAACCTGGTTAAATCAACCTGGTTAAATTAACCAGGTTGATTTGATAAAAAATCAAATTTTTGTGGAATACGCTACTCTGTCATAGCTTTCGAGCTTGAAAGGGAATATATTGGCATACGCCTTCTGTCTTTGTTCCGGGGTCTTACCCAGGTTTATATATGTTTGCGGTATATCCAGTAATTCATTGGGTTCCCCTTTCAAGTATAACCGTGCCCCTGAATATTTCCATTCAGTAGGCGTTTTACAATAATTCGCTCTTACCGGGTTAAGGTCTATGTAGCGCATGGCTGCAAGCAACTGAAAATCATCCTTTATTATTTCCCCATAGAACCGGTCTTCCCAGAAATGGCCCTTCCTCTCATGAACACTGTTATACCAATAGGCATATCCTCTGTTTATAAAATGCATTATATCCGATATGCTCGAATTTTCACCCGGGCATATTACTAGATGCACATGGGATAACATTATCACAAGATCATGTAACATCATATTATATTTGTCCTTACACTTCTTTAAAATGGATATGAATTTGTCGCATGCCCGTCTGCTGTTCATCAGTTTCTGCCGGTTGTTACATCTTGTTGTTATATGATATGTAACGCCTTCGAACCGTGGACGGTTCCGTTTTCCATGTGTGATAGTTTCTGCCATGATCAACCCCCCTTGTTTCAACCTGGTTAAATCAACCTGGTTGATTTAACCAGGTTGATTTGATAAAAGATCAAATTTTTGCTGGATATGATCTTACGGTTTTTTTGTCAGGACCAGATATTACGGTCCAGGCATCTGTAGCCGACGGCTTCGGACAAATGATGGGCTTCGATGGTATCCGAGCCGTCCATATCGGCTATGGTTCTTGAGATCCTGAGTATCTTGTCATAGGCCCTGGCGCTTATTCCCAGCTCCAGTATAGCCGTCTTTAAAAGTTCCTCCGACTCCCCGGAAAGCGTGCAGAATTTCTCTATCTCCTGGCCCGAGATATAAGCGTTGCAGGTTTGTTTTGAGCCGGCGGAACCGAACCTTCGATCCTGTACCCCGCGGCAGGCGATCACCCTTTCCTTTATAACGGATGAATGTTCGCCGGACCTCCTGCCGGTAAGGTTCACG
Organism: uncultured Planctomycetia bacterium; assembly: GCA_964451815.1. Lineage (GTDB taxonomy): Bacteria > Omnitrophota > Gorgyraeia > Tantalellales > Tantalellaceae > CAYVIW01. Next base: position 21,401 of record CAYVIW010000050.1, read on the forward strand.
TGGTTGAGCCGCGGGACTTCCAGATGTATATCTATCCTGTCGAGCAGAGGCCCCGATATCTTGGAAAGGTACCGCTGTATCTGGTTGGGAGAGCATCTGCATGTCTTGTGCGGGTCTGTGAAATACCCGCACGGACAGGGGTTCATCGCGGCAAGCAAGATAAAACGGGCCGAATAACGCAGGGACTTCTGCACCCGCGTTATGGTTATTTCGCCGGACTCCAAAGGCTGCCTGAGAGTCTCTATGACATCGCGCCGGAACTCGGGGAATTCGTCCAGAAAAAGCACGCCGTTATGGGCCAGGCTTATCTCTCCCGGCAGCGGCCATGACCCTCCGCCCGCCATTGCCGCGTAAGAAATCGTATGATGTGGAGCCCTTACGGGGCGCTCGGCTATAAGCCCTGTTTTTTTCAATTGTCCGGCTATACTGTATATCTTGGTGGTCTCCAGCGATTCTTCGGGTGAGAGGTCGGGCAATATGCCGGGGAACCTTTTCGCGAGCATGCTTTTACCCGCCCCCGGAGGCCCCAGGAGCAGAACGTTATGCCCCCCGCACGCGGCTACTTCAAGCCCTCTTTTAACATGTTCCTGCCCCTTTACATCTTTGAGGTCCAGCCTGCCCGCGGCGGCCTTCTGCCCGGGAACGACCGTCTCGGGCACGGCCGGCTCGATCAGATCGACACCTTTAAGATGCTCCACCACGCCCTTGAGAGTCCGGGCGCCATAGACCTGTATATCCGAGACATTAACGGCTTCTTTTATGTTATCAACGGGAAAAATGAATTTATCGAGGCGCTTGCCCATAGATATGGCTATGGGCAGAGCTCCCCTGAAGGATTTAAGTCTGCCGTTCAGCGATAGCTCGCCGCAGAAAAGCGTCTCATTTATATCTTCAGGAGACAGCGTCCCCGCACATGCCAGTATCCCCAGAGCTATGGGAAGGTCAAACCCGGCGCCTTCCTTTTTTATGTCGGCGGGGGACAGGTTCACCGTTATTTTTCCGGTAGGAAAATCATAGCCTGAATTACGTATGGCCGACCGTATCCTGTCTCTGCTCTCTCGTATGGATGTATCGGGCATCCCCACCACCGAGAACGAAGGCAGACCGTTCGATACGTCGACCTCGACCTCTATAGGATAAACTTCCATGCCCAGTATACAGGCGGATAATATTTTAGAAAGCATCGCGTCTCCTTTATGGTCTATCTGTTGGTCAGGTAAGCTCCACCGCGTTCTTTACGTATCGCAGCGTCTCGAGCCTGCCTGATGGGCTTAGCTTTATGCCTATACAGTCTATCCGGCAGGGACTTTCGCAAAGGCCTCGCAGCTTAAGATAGTACTGGCAATTCTTTATGATATGTCTTTTTTTTGTCTCGGTGATCGACGAAAGAGGCGGGCCGAAGGCCTCGGAAGTGCGCGTCTTTACTTCGGCGAATGACAGGCAACCGTCCCGGCATGCTATTATGTCTATCTCCCCGAAAGGTGTACGGAAGTTCTTTTCGAGTATCGAGAACCCCCGGCTCAGGAGATATTGCCCGGCTATTTCCTCGCCCAGCCGGGCGGTGCTCTGCCTTGTAAGGCCCGCCTCTTTAGCCATCTTACTGCTTCACCAGTTCGGCCTCATATTCCTCGAGGACCAGTTCCTGGAGACCTTTTCTCATCTCTTTCGAGATCGGGAAAAACGTGTCATACCATTTCCCCTCACGCCCCTGCTCTCTGGGCATGCTCAAGAAAAGTCCGCTTTTCCCCTCGACCACTCGCAGTCCCTTAACAAGGAACGTATCGAGTATGAGAAGGTCGCAGAACGCCTTTGTGGGACCTTCGCCGTCCAACCTGTGGATGCGTTCCACTTTGATCACGGGTTTTGAGTTCATCTTTTCCTCCTTTTTTAAAGTTTCTCATCGCGGGGCATAAGCTGCAGAACATCTGACACGCCCCTATACCTTTAGAGACACATTTTGGAGGAAAAATCGTTCACTTTTTTTCAATTTTTTTTTGATGATGGCGCAGAGGACTATTCTTCGGGGTCGATCCTGGAGAGGATATGTTCGGTCTTTTCTTTGTCTCCGCGTTTCCACGCGTCATGTATCATTACCAGCAATCTGGTGTTGCGAGAATCAATTATCCATTTGAGGGCGGATATCACGGTGAGCGCCAGGAACTGCAGGAAATGCCCCCGGAAGATGAACGAACATAAGAAAAAGACCGCGGCCGCGGCCATCCAGAGGTTTTTACGCATGTATCTAAAAAAGCGCCGGCTTATACGGCCGGGATCGGGACGCGTTATTATCTCATGCGCCTCAAAGGCCAGCTTCCTGCAGCTATCGCACCTGTCGAGATGCTCCTCCATAGAGGCGAGCTCCTCACCAGACAAAAGGCCGCTTATATATTCGGCAAGTTTTTCTTCTTGAGGACATATTCTGTTCATCTTTCTCCTTTCCGCCCGCACCGGGCGCGTGACCGATAAATACCAAAGGCGGCATACTTTACACCCCCTACTACTATAGACACATTTCGGGGATAAAATCTTTCACTTTTTTTCCGGTCCGCGACGCGCGTGTAAAAATTCAGCTTCTGTCAAGCATGACTTCCAGCCTTCGGACCAGACGACTCTTCCCTCGCCGTATGATCGAATTGACGGTATTTTCCGGAACGCGCATTATCTTTGCTATGTCCCTGTGCCTGTGGCCGTCGAACAGATTAAGCCTGAGCGCCAGACGCTGTTTGGGCGTCAAACGCGATATCTCTTTTTCGACTATTTCGCGGATATCATTATACTGTATAGTTTCGGCCAACCCCGCGCCCGGCATGCGGAGCCTTGAGACAAAAGTCTCATGAGAGCCTTCCTCCTCAAGTACATCGTCCAATGATACTGTGAGCTTTTCTCTCTTGAACAGCTTTCTCGCGCAATAGCTCGAGGTGTAATTTATGGATATTATCGCCAGCCATCCACGCAGGGAATCGGCGGTCCTCACCCGCGAAAGCCTGTTATCCTCCCAGATCATGAGAAAGATGTCCTGTGTTATGTCGCGGGCATCCTGATCCGAGAAACGCGTTTTCATTCTCCTGAGCTTATACCGCACGCTCCTCAGGACAAGAGAATGATACTGCCTCACGAACAGGTCCCAGGCGGATATGTCCCGATCAATACATTTGCGCAAAAGGTCATCGTCTGTCATAATGACCCGATTATACGCCTTAATTGATAAAATATCAACTATTTTTTGATTATTAGCAAAATAGGATTCCGCCGGGGCGGCATATCAGGATGGATCGTGTTCGTGAACATGGGCCGAATCCATATCCTCTAGTATCATTTTTACTTTGGATAGTACCGCCGGGTCCGTCCCCTGCTGGCGCAATATATAAAGGATCTCACTGCCCATTTTTTTGCGGCTTTCCTCATCTTCCCTGAGCTTGTAACATAGATGGGTCATTTTGTATGCCAGGGGCTTGAATTCATCATGTTTTCTGAGGGTTAGCCCTCTTGAATAATCCCCGAGCATCAGTGATTCGATATATTTCCCCATGCGGTATACGGGGCCGGCTATCCTGTGGGACAGTATTATGCCTATCAGTATAAAGATCGGAGAGATAAGGAGCATCCGCGCCAGGAGAACCGCGTTGGCCTGCTTAAAGATATAGACCAGCCTTCCCCGGGGATAAACATTAGCAAGGCTTTCCCCCAGGGTCGTCCAGGCGGAAAAATAAACGGTATACCCCGCTATGGCCGCGCCCAGATATAAGAACACAAGTATGTAAAGTACGTACCTCAGCTGGAACCTGCCGGCTATTACATATTTTTTTCTTCTTATCCTGCTATCCGTCATGTATCCTCCCGTTCTAATCTAACCTAACGGCATAATTTTACTGGAATTTTTTCCAGAGAACGATGTCCCTCCGCACAACCATTGAAAGGTCCCCGCCTCTATGGGCCTTTATTGTGCGGGATATTTCCCTGAGCGGGGTATACCTGATAGATCCGCCGTCCACTTCCAGCAATATATCCCCCTTCTTGATCCCGGCCTTCCGCGCCGCCCCGCGTGGGCTTACCTTCTCCACTACAAGACCCTCCATCTCCGAATACCCCAGCTTCGCGCCGATGAGCGAAGAATAATTCCCCCACGCGTCCTCGACCTCCACCGTCACCGGGCGGCTTATCGAGAGCCTTATCTCCTTTAATTCCGGGCTGAGCAATTTTTCTATGACCTCCCCGGGCCTCATATATTTTATGGACCTGCCCCAGGCGGCAAGTATGACATCGCCCTGCCGAAGCCCGGCCGCCCTGGCCGGAGACCCCGGAGCTATGCCGGTTACCTCGAAAGACCCCTCGATATCCCTGAAAGTTATACCGAGAGCGGTCCTTAGTCGATCTTCCTCACTCATGCGACCTGACATCACCCCGCTCTTTTTCAAGAACACATCCTCGTTCATCATCCGGATGTATCCCGGTTTACTCGCTCCCATATCCTTCTGGAGAAGGATCTCCATATGGTCCAGCCCCTCACCGGCCGGTTTATACCCGGGGTTGACCCTCAGCGCCTGCTCGTAATAATAACGGGCTTCCTTATACATACCGCGGTCCTGATAAAGATCGCCCATGCTGGTCAGGTTCTGTTCCTCGCGGTCATAGATGATCCTCTGGACCGTATCTTTCAGGATCCCCTTTTCCCCCTCAAAGGTGGAGATCACCAACCTGTCACTGTGAGACTCGACTATAACGCCTTTTACTTCTTCGCTGTTATTCATTATAAGGGTATCGGCCGGAGCGTTCTCCGTAAGGAACGAACACACAAGCGCGGCCAGCATAGTGGTTTTGATCAGCGGCAGGACAAAAGCCATACGTAACACCTCCGAGTGACACAAGACCGCGTGCTAACCGAAAACGCGATCCTTTATTCTGACACCATAAAATTAATTAACAGGTTTAGTTTACCCTGACTCCGCCGGCAATGCAACAGCTTATGGTCAATGTGGATAGGACCAGCCTAATCTTTACTTTTTCCGGCCTTAGCGGGCATTGACTCCATGATAAGAATGGCCACAAGCAGAAAAGCCAGAAAGAACACAAAGGCGTCCCCGCTATAGGTATAATATGATCTTTCATTTGATACGTTGAACGTGCATGTGTCATAACCTCTCACAAAAGTTTCGCGCCCGCCTACACTCACCCCGGAAAGTATCTTACCGGTAGGACCTATAAAACACGACACCCCCGTGGTCGCCGCGCGTATTACCGTCACCCTGTTCTCGACCGCCCTGAAAACAGACGACTGCATATGCTGCCGCGCGGCCGCGGTATCTCCGAACCACGCGTCGTTGGTGATATTGATGAGTATCCGGGCGCCTTTACGGACGAATTCCCTCGAAAGATAGGGAAAAACATCCTCAAAACATATAAGCACGCCGAACTTATTGAACGTTATGGTCTTCTGGATAGATCCGTCCGGGCCTGTCGACCCCTCAATGGACCTGAAAACAAAAAGAGTATGCTCATCTCCGCCGGTAAAGTTCCCGATCGGTTTATCTATGCGGCCGCGCAGCCCCCCGATGAGCCCCTCGAAAGGGACGTATTCCCCGAAAGGCACAAGATGGAGTTTTCTGTATATTCGCGAGAGGCGGCCGTCATCCTCAAAAAGCGCGGCGCTGTTATAGTACCTGCCGCCACTCTCCACCACCAGCCCGGCAAGTATCGGCACCTTGATCTCCTCCGCCAGAGCGCTTATTTCAGGGGCGGGGCTGGCGGCATTTTCGGCAAGATAAGGGTATGCCGTCTCGGGCCACACTATCATGTCGGCGCCTTCCGTAGCGGCCTGGCGCGTAAGTGATGAATACTCCGATATTATATCCCGGGCGCGGCGGCTGTCCCATTTCATCTCCTGGGGTATATTGCCCTGTATAACGCTTATCCTGGCTTCGCTCCCCAGACGCGCGTTGTCTGTCCGGTATATACCGTAAGCTGTCGCGCTGATAATAAAAAGCAGGGCGAACATCATATATGATATTCTTTTCCCGGAGCGGGATAAGTACGCGAAGAGCGCCGCGTTGAACGTCATAACTATAAAAGAAACGCCGTAGGCGCCCATTATATCCGCGATCTGTATAAGGTTAATATTGAGGTACTGCGAATGCGCGAGCATCCCCCAGGGAAAACCGGTAAAAAGATGCGCCCTTATATATTCCAGTATCACCCAGAAAAAGGATACCAGAAAAAGGTTCATTGAGTTCCTGAGGACGATCCCGGCCAGCACCCCGAAAACAGCGTAGAAAAGCCCAAGGACAAGAACAAGTATAATGGTCCCGGGCACGGTAACGTTCAGAAGCCAGTAAAGGAGTCCGCCGAAGAACACCACGCCGGCAAGATAAGAATACCAGAACGCCTCTTTTATCGTGCTTTTCCTGACAACAAAAAAAAGCGGCACAAAACACGCCCAGGCCAGGGCCGAGGCCCCCAGCGGCGGGAAAGAAGCGAAAGCCAGAAGGCCCGAGAATATCGAGAGCACCGTTTTTTTGATCGCTTTGGACCCACCTTCCGTCATCTGCTATTTCCTTTTGTCTGTCAGGATGTTCTTATTTGCCGCAGCATTTCTTGTATTTTTTACCGCTCCCGCATGGGCATGGATCGTTCCGCCCCACTTTGGGCTCGTCGCGCTTTACCGTGGTCCTGCCCCTTGAAGCCGACGCTCCTTCGGGCATAAAACTTTCCGCCTCTCGCCGCCCGCCCGCGGATGAGGAACTGTAAACCTGGTCCTGTCCGGCCGAAGAGGTCCCGAGAGAAGAAAAATCCCTGTGCTCCAGAGTGGCCTTATCCGCCTGAAAAACACTCCTTTTATACTGCTCTTCCATGGCCGACATCTTCATTATGCCTTCGGCCGTCTGCTCGTCTATTTTTGTTATAAGGCCGCTGAAAAGCTCAAAAGCCTCGTGCTGGAACTCTATCAGGGGATCCTTCTGCCCATAGGCGCGCCAGTTTATACCTTCACGCAGATCGTCTATCTCCCTCAGGTATTCTTTCCAGCTCGAGTCTATCGTTGAAAGCATCAGCATCTTCTCTATCTGCCTCATCCTCTCCGGCCCTATGGACTTCTCCCTGAGCGAATAAGACTTTTCCGCTTCCTTTGTGACCTTTTCCAGTATCTCCGGGGCGGTCAGCTCCTCAAGCTCCTCGGGCCTTATGTTTATGACATACCGGTACATAAGGTTCTTCGACAGCGCCTCAGGGTCGGGCAGAGTATCCCACCCCTCAAGAAGAGATTCCACACCCACGGCAAGACACTCAAAGAACTCTTCCTTAAGCTCTTTTTCGTCAAGTATGCGGTTCCTTCTCGAGTATATGACCTCGCGCTGCTGGTTCATAACGTTATCGAACTTCAGAAGATGTTTCCTTATCTCAAAGTTCTGCCCTTCCACCCTTCTCTGGGCGGTGCTTACGGCCTTTGTAACGAGGGGGTTCTCTATTACCTCCCCCTCTTCCATGCCCAGACGGTCCATTATCATCTTTATCCTGTCGGAACCGAATATCCTCATAAGGTCGTCCTCGAGCGAAAGATAGAACCTGCCGGCCCCCGGGTCGCCCTGCCTGCCGGCCCTTCCCCTGAGCTGATTATCTATACGTCGGGCCTCATGCCTTTCCGTGCCTATCACGTGCAGACCCCCCGCCTCGAGCACCTTCTCTTTTTCCTCACGCGTCTGGACCTGGAACTGCTCGAGATACTTCTCATAGGCTTTCTGTTTTTCTTCCGGGTCGTCCATATCTATTTTGTCCACGGCGTCCTCGGCCAGGACTTCCGGGTTCCCCCCTAAAAGTATGTCCGTACCGCGCCCGGCCATGTTGGTGGCTATGGTGACCGCGGCGAACCTCCCGGCCTGCGATATTATGTGCGCTTCCTTTTCATGTTGTTTGGCGTTAAGAACATTGTGACGAACACCTTTCGCGTTCAGAAGACGGCTCAGATGCTCCGACTTCTCTATGGATATAGTACCCACAAGAAGAGGCCTGCCCTTAGAGTTCCATTCGGCTATTTCCTCCACCACCGCCTCGAACTTTTCCCGCTCGGTTTTGTATATCCTGTCGGGCATACTTTCTCTGCGGAGGGGCCTGTTGGTAGGTATCTGTATGACCGGCAGAACATATATGCCCTCGAACTCGGCTTCTTCGGTCTTGGCCGTACCGGTCATGCCGGCAAGCTTATCATACATCCTGAAATAGTTCTGAAGTGTTATAGTGGCCAGCGTCTGGCTTTCCCGCTGCACCTCCACCTGTTCCTTGGCCTCTATGGCCTCATGTATACCGTCGGAGAACCTCCTGCCGGGCATCATCCTTCCGGTGAATCCGTCAACGATCACTATTTTGTTGTCCTGCACCACATAGTCCACGTCTTTCTGAAAAAGGATAAAGGCCTTGAGCAGCTGTTTTATGCTCTCTACCTTTCTCTGCTGGTCGGAATAAGCCGTAACAAGCTCCGTCTCTCTGGCGGATTTCTCTTCTTCCGGGATATCTTCTTCCGCAAGCTCCGCTATACTGGCCTCTATATCTTCGATCATGAACTCAAAACCGAACTTGTCTTTCATAAGCGCCTGGCCTTTGGCGCTGAAAGTGGCTTCTCTTGTCTTTTCGTCAAAAACGTAATAGAGCGTCTCGAGCATCTGGTCGCGCTCTTTCTCCATCACCTTGCTGTCGAGCTGTCCCTGGACCCTGTCAAAAAGAGCCTTGGCCTGGAGATCTTTGAGTATTATGTCCAGAAATTCGCGGTTCTTGGGGTCTGCCTTGTGTATAAGGTATAACAGATTTCCCGCCTCTTCTTTTTTGTCGGGATAGGCCTTCCTGAACTCGGTGAGAAATTCACCCACCATCCTGCGCTGGGCCCTCACCACTTCCTGCACTACGGGCTTCATCAGGTTGTACGCCTCATTGGTCTCGTCCACAGGACCCGATATTATAAGCGGCGTCCGCGCCTCGTCTATGAGTATGCTGTCGACCTCGTCCACTATCGCGTACCCGCGGTGCCCCTGAACGGTATACTCTTTATCGGGCGCCATATTATCACGCAGATAATCGAACCCGAACTCGTTGTTGGTGCCGTATACCACGTCGCACGCGTAGACCTTCTTTCTTTCTTCAGGCGACATATCATGCTGTATAACGCCCACCGTAAGCCCGAGGAACCTGTATATCGGCCCCATCCATTCCGAGTCCCTCTTCGCCAGGTAATCGTTGACCGTAACAATGTGCACCGACTCGCCGGCCAGAGCGTTGAGCGTTACGGGCAAAGTGGCCACAAGGGTCTTTCCCTCACCGGTCGTCATCTCGGCTATCTTACCTTCGTGCAGCACTATACCCCCCATGATCTGCACATCAAAATGCCTGAGACCGATGGTCCTTTTTGACGCCTCTCTCACCGCGGCGAACACCTCGGCAACGTACGGCTCGAGTATACGGTTCTTCACTTCCTTGAGCCGTTTTTTCTGCTTGTTCCTTTCCTGGTCCGAGGTGGACGTGGCTATCCTCTCTCTCAGCTCTTCTATCTCGGAGCGGGAGCTCTCGGAAATGGACGCTATCTCCTTACTGATACGCGCCATACGGTCTCTTATCTCTTCGTCGGAAAGGGCCGAGTACTCGGCGTCAAGAGCGTTTATAGCGTCAACCATCGGGCTGAGCTGTTTGAGCTGGCGCTCGTTCTGCGTACCTATCAATCTCTTTAAAAGTCCGAACATATTATCTCCTCATCCTCCGCCATAGGCGGATGTGTCATTCACTGGCCGTCATCTTAAGATATGCCGCTATGAACGCGTCAAGGTCGCCTTCCAGCACTTTTTCAGCGCTTGAGGTCTCGCATGACGTACGGTGGTCCTTGACCATCTTATAAGGATGCAGCACATAAGAACGTATCTGGCTGCCCCATTCTATCTTTTTTTTATCGCCCCGCGAGCGCATAAGTCTTTCTTCTTCCTCCCGCCTTTTTATATCATAAAGCTTGGCCTTGAGAAGTTTCATGGCCGTGGCCTTGTTCTTGTGCTGCGATCTTTCCTTCTGGCATTGCGCCACCGTCCCGGTCGGGACATGGGTTATCCTCACCGCCGAATCGGTCACGTTGACATGCTGGCCGCCCGCCCCCGAAGACCTGTAGGTGTCTATCCTCAGGTCGTTCTCGTCGATCTCTATTTCGATGGCCTTCTCAATGTCGGGCACAACGTCGACCGAAGCGAAAGACGTATGCCTTCTCTTATTGGAATCAAAAGGCGATATCCTCACAAGTCTGTGCACCCCGGCCTCGGACCTGAGGTTGCCGTATACAAAGTCGCCCCTTATTATGAACGTGGCGTTCTTTATTCCGGCTTCTTCCCCGGCAAGCTGGTCTATTATCTCAACTGAGTGGCCATGTTCCTCGGCCCATCTCAGATACATTCTGAAAAGCATAGAAGCCCAGTCGCATGACTCCGTCCCGCCCGCGCCCGAATTCACGCTCACAATGGCCGCGCACATATCGGCCGGACCTCCCAGAAGGCACTTGAACTCTATCTTTCCCGATTCTCTGGATATCCCGGCGGCCTCTTCAAGAAGGCTTTCTATCGACGAGGTATCGTCATGGTCAACTATTCCCGCCAGCTCCTTAAGCGAATCAAGCCTCTCTTTTATCTCCAGGTACGGCGCCACCACCGAGCGGAGCGATTTGAGCTCCCTTGAAAGAGTATCCGCCCTCTCCTGATCTTTCCATATATCCGGAGAGTTCAGCTCTTTCTCAAGCTCACTCATTCTGCTTATCTTTGTATCCGGGTCAAAGATACCCCCTGATATCCTCGAACTTTTTTTCCAGGCCCTTAACTTCCTCGTTCAACTGGTCTATCATCCTGTCTCCTCTTTTTCAGGCATTATAACAGTATGCCGGAGATGTGTAAAGCCGCACCCGGCCCCCTCACTTATCCCCTTGCCCCTTCAATTCCCTGCTCCTGAGATGTCTGTGGTAACTTATGGCGAACCTGTGGGCCTCGTCCCTTATGCGCTGCACAAGGTGAAGCAGCCTCGACCCGGGAGACAGCCTTATAGGCTGGCGCCTGTCCTCTGTATAAAGATGATTGAACTCCTTGGCTATACTCACGACTTTCATCTCTTTAAGGCCCACTTCATCCAGTACCTCCCGCGCCGCCGAGAGATGCCCCCTGCCCCCGTCTATCATAACAAGGTCCGGCAAAGGCTTCTTTTCCCTTATAAGACGGGAATACCGCCTCCTGACCACCTCTTTTATCATAGAGTAGTCATCTATCCCCTCCACTGCCTTTATGCGGAACTTCCTGTAATCCGACTTTCTCGGCGAGCCGGCCACGAACCTCACCATAGAACCCACGGCCTGCCGTCCGCCTATATTGGAAATATCGAAACATTCTATGGAAACCGGCATCGACGCCAGCGCCAGGGCGTTCTGCATCTCGTCAAGTTCCCCGTATATCGGGTACCGGGACCGGTCATGCAGCTGCTGAACCGCCGTAAGGGCCGCTATCTTTTCCTTGACGGTAAGAGCCTTCTCATATTGCTTGTCCTTTGAAAAGGCCTTCATCTGCGTCTCCAGGTCCTTTATAAGATACTCCTTTTTTCCTTCAAGAAAATTCTTGAGCTGCTTGACCATACCGTTATATTCTTCCGCGGAGACCTTGCCCTCACAGGGCCCCAAACACTGTCCCAGATGGAATTCAAGGCACACGCTCTTTTTGAAACGCCTGCATGTCCTCAAGGGGAAAACCTTCTTCATAAAAGAAAGCGCCTCCTTGAGGAGCTTTGAGTCAACATACGGCCCATAATACATCGCGCCGTCCGACATACGGCGCCGGGTAATAAAAAGCCTCGGGTATTCCTCATTGACCGTAAGTTTCAGAAAAGGATAAGATTTGTCGTCCTTGAGCTCTATATTGAATTTGGGGGCGTGATCCTTTATAAGCCCCGCCTCATATATAAGCGCCTCCGCCTCCGACGAAGCTCTTATGAACTCTATATCCTTTACCTCGCTCACCAGCATCTCAAGCCGGGAATCCCTCGCTTTGCCCTGCCGGAAATAAGAAGACACCCTCCTTTTAAGACGCAGAGCCTTGCCCACATATATCACCTTACCGCCGGCACCCAGAAACTTATACACACCCGGAGTATCCGGCAGCTTTTTTATCTTCTCAAGTATTTTGTCAGATATTTTTGCCATTTTTACGTGCGCCGGCCATGGCCAGGAGCTTTCTGGCGCCCTCCACCTTAAGCAAATAACACAGCACAATATAGAAAGCCCCGCTTGACAGTATTATGGCCGCGAGTCTGGCGGCCGCCGCTAAAGAGGCCTCATGTTCAGTGAGGAACATTTTTGATGCTATAAAAGTAAATACCGCCATTATCGCTGCGGCAACGGCTACCCGCGCCACCGACGCGAGTATGGCCTTTGTGCCGATATCCCCTATGCGCCTCGTAAGCAGCATGTACAGCATTATAAGGTTCACCGTGGCGGCTATTGACGTGGCAAGCGCGAGCCCGCCTACCTTCAGCGGCCACATGAGTATCAGGTTAAGGGTAATGTTCACCAGAAGCGCTATAGCAGCCGTCTTTACGGGTGTTCTGGTATCTCCCATGGAATAGTAAGTGCTAACCAGTATCTTTATGCCGGCATAGGCCATCAGCCCGAAACTGTAAAATAAAAGCGCGCTTGATGTTATCCCGGTGGAATAAGCTGTAAACTCACCTCTCTGGAAAAGTATGCTCACTATAGGCCTGGCCAAAACGGCAAGCCCCATGGTAGCGGGCAGCATGACCGTAAAAACCGCCCTCAGGGAGAAGGATACCGTACCCCTGAGCTTGTCCATATCCTTAAGCGTGGCTTCCTTTGTCATTTTAGGGAGCGCCGCCGTCGCTAAAGCTATACCGAACACCGCCAGGGGCAGCTGCACCAGCCTGTTGGAATAATACAGCGCCGCCACACCTCCCGCCCCGACTATTCCCGCCAGAGAAGCAAGTATGGTATCTATGAACACGCTTATCTGATATACAGCCGTCCCTACCGCCCTGGGAAGAAGAAGCCTGCCTATCCGGCCGGCCACAGGGTGTTTTATCCTGAGATCCTTTTTAAACCTGAACCCTCTCGTTCTCAAAGGTTTTATCTGTATCAATACCTCAAATATCCCGCCGAGAAGAACGCCTATTATAAGCCCCTTTATCCCTATTATGGGGCAAAGCAGCACAAGTGAGGCGACCATGGTTATATTAAGCACCACCGGCGCGAATTCCGGGGTAGTAAAATAATTCAGGGAATTAAGAACGCCTTTACTGTAGGCCACCATCCCCAGAAGAAGTATATACGGAAATATCAGCCTTGTTATGATAACGGTTATCCTGAACTTCTCAGGATCGCTGAGAAACCCGGGAGCTATGACCCTCACAAGAAGGGGCGCGAAAACAACCCCCAGAACAGACAGCGTTATAAGCACCGTCAGCATCAGGTTAAGTATGACGCGCGCAACCTGCCAGTACTCTTCCCGGCTTTTGGTGTGGCTGTATTCGGTAAGGACCGGCACTATAGCCGCCGTCATGGCTCCCTCGCCCACCATATCCCTGAGCATGTTGGGAAGCCTGAACGCCACAAAAAAGGCCTCGGCGAATATACCCGTGCCGAACTTCCCGGCGATAAGTATATCCCGGATAAACCCCAGCACACGGCTCATTATAGTGGCCGACCCTATAACCCCCGTCGATCTCAACAGTTTTGTGTTACTCATAAGCTAATATATTATCACAACTCAGCCGGCGTGTCATTCAACTCGCCCCTTTATCGCCTCTATGGGTATGAGGGTAAAGACCGGTATGTTCCCGCGGGGCACCGTGAAGCGAGCAAGCATGGTCCCGCCCCGCGATACCCAGGCGAGGGCGGGTTGCGAGAGGAACGTTGAGGACGATTTCCTCGCAGAGACTGTGTCGCAATTATCGTAATCTCTAAACCTAATCTTCCGACGGTATGATATACTATTCTTGTCAGAAA
>CAYVIW010000051.1:0-19692 GCA_964451815.1 uncultured Planctomycetia bacterium
CTGCGAGGAAATCGTCCTCATCGTTCCGCTCGCAACCCTAAAGGCTTTGCCTTTAGGGACCATGCTTGCTCGCTTCACGGTGCCCCTCGCGGATACACCGGCTTTACCCGCATGAACATGGATGCCAAAAAACACGAGTGGGGTTCTTACTGCTTTCCGAAAGTTCCCAAAACATATTACATTGTCGCCGCACAAACCATTTGACTGGGGTTTTGTTCTGTGCTATAAATATACGCGCATTTTTATAAGTGGGGCGGTAGTTCAGTTGGCTAGAACGTCGGACTGTCGATCCGAAGGTCGCGGGTTCGAGCCCCGTCCGCCCCGCCATAGCACTAAGAAGAGGAAAGCAAAGGGTCAGGGCAAAGAAACCCGACAAATATCGGGAACCGATATTTGACCCTGAGCGAGCGTGAAGAAATGCGAACGGAAGTGAGCATTTTAGCGAAGCGAAGGGTCCGCCCCGCCAAATTTCTGCGAACGCAGAAATTTGATCCCAAAGGATGCGACGAATAGGAGCATCCGTGGGACCAGGATGATCTGCGAACGCAGGAATTTGATCCCGCAAATGCGACCAGGGTAGCATATTAAGAACTATAACGCCGGACCCTGCCGGCTATATAGGCCGGCGAGGTTCCGTAAGGAGAGGACCGGCCATGAAGACCTTGCTTGTAACAATTCTTATCCTGTGTTTTTCCCATGCTTTTTCCCACGCTTTTGATCCCGCCCTTGAAGATGGGACCTATGAAGGAGAACATTCCTTTGTTAAAGTGCTCATCACGGTAACAGACGGAAAGGTCAGTGATATCTTTATCGCGAGTCACGGAGGAGGAGGCGAGGAGTACGCGTTAATGGTCGAACCTCTTGCTGAAGAAATGGTGGAGCGGCAGACCACCTATGTTGAGGCGGTAACAGGAGCCACGGTCAGCAGCGAACATCTAAAAAAAGCGGTAGAAGACGCCATTAAAAAAGCGTCCGGGAAATAGATGCGCTTATGACAATAGGTCTGCTTACCGTAGAGTTCATGACGCGCGGATGCCGCAGCCTTAAAGAAAAGCGTGCTGTGGTAAAAAGCATTACCGCGAAGCTAAAGAACCGGTTTAATGTGTCGGTGGCGGAAACCGGCGCTTTGAATTCTTTCCGTCAGGGCGGTCTGGCCGTGGCCGTGGTATCAAACAACGCCCGTCACGCGAATTCCATGCTGGACAAAGCCCTGGACTATATTGAGGGTCTGGGGCTTGTTGATATTGCCGAGATCAATACGGAGATCATTTAACGCGTGTCCGGGGGCAAGGCGTTCAATATTTAGGCCCGGGAATTGACTCGAAGGCGCAAAAGGCCATCTAACGTTAGAGAAAAAGGATCAACAATGGAAAAAGCGGACGGCATCGCCAGAGTAAAACAGCTTCTTTCAACCCAGAACCTGGGAGTGCTGGCTACCAGCGGGGAAGAATACCCCTATACTTCCCTTGTAGGGTTTGCCGCGACCCGGGACCTTGGAGGCCTGATGTTCGCGACACTGAAACAGACACGCAAATACGCTAACCTGAAAAAACACCCCCGCATTACGATGCTTATTAATAGCGGCACGAACGACGCGGGAGATTTTAAGGACGCCTCTTCTGTTACGGTACTGGGAAGAGCCGGTGATACCGAAGGCGAAGAAAGAGAGAGTTTGCAAAGTTTGTATCTGTTTAAATTCCCCTTTCTTGAGGATTTTATAAAAGACCCCGCCTGCGCTCTGGTAAAAATGGAGATAGAGAAATTCATACTGGTAACCAGTTTCCAGGAAGTGACCGAAATAGAGCACTGCAAACAAAAAAACATAGAAGAAAGGCAGGAGAAGATAACATGACGTGCGGCAAAAACAAAGAGCCATACGGGATAATACCGCTGGAGCCGTTAAGAAAAACACCCGGGGTCAGATTTGATATGGTGCCCATGGACATTTTTCCGCGCATAGACGCTATAGACCGCGTTATCCATGAAGGAGGAGCTGTTTCCCCTGGATCAGTGGGGGATGAAGAAAGACCATGGTACGTGCACGAACACCAGGAAGATCATCTGATAGTGTTGCACGGCGCAAGAGAGGTGGAGCTTTTCTGGCCCGAATACGGAAAAATAGATGTTTTTCAAGTGACGGCCGGCGAAATAAAAAAGAACGGCGCGGTGGTTTACGCGGGTCCGGCCATGCTTACCTGGGGGCGCGGGGTTTTCCATCGGATAAAAAGCGATGACAGGGCGGGGTCAGCTTCGCTTAACATCGCGATAAGACATGAAGAGTTCGACATAAAAACCAATTTTAGCATTTACAGCCTTGACCAGTTAACCGGAGAATACAAAGTTATCCGGCCCGGCCACCTTGACCAGAGATGAGAAAAGAGGAAGAAAAAATGAACAATAGAATAGCGTTCTTTGACGCAAAGCCCTATGACAAGAGGTTCTTTGATGAAGCCAAAAAAAAATACGGGTATGATATCGTCTATTTTGCCGATAAGCTTAACTCCCACACAGCCGATCTTACCAGGGGGTTCGACACCGTCTGCGTCTTTGTAAATGACAAAATCGACGCAGGGATAGTAAAGTCCCTCAAAGAGAACGGGGTCAAGCTTATAGCGCTGAGGTGTTCCGGGTACAACAACGTCGACCTCAAAGCCGTTTATGGAGAAATACACACGGTCAGGGTCCCGGCCTACTCCCCTCACGCGGTGGCCGAGCACGCGCTTGCTTTGCTTTTGTGTCTTAACCGGAAAATACATAAAGCCTATAACCGGGTAAGGGAAGGCAATTTTTCCATAGACGGATTTATCGGATTTGATCTCAACGGGAAAACTGTGGGTGTTATCGGTACCGGCGCGATCGGCAGATGTTTTGTCTCGGCGATGAAAGGTCTTGGCATGGAAGTTATAGCGTACGACCCCTCGCCTGACAGGGATTATGCTGAAAAGGAGGGGCTGCGGTACGTGGAGCTTGAAGAGATATGGAAGAGAGCAGATGTTATTTCTCTCCATTGTCCTTTGGTGCCGGACACATATCACCTTGTGGGAGAAAAAGCGATAGCGTGCATGAAGCCCGGGGTGGCCATAATAAATACCGGCAGGGGCGCGCTTGTGGATGCCAAAGCTTTGATAGACGGACTTAAGAACGGACAGATCGGCGGCGCGGGACTCGACGTGTATGAAGAAGAGAGCGAGTATTTCTTTGAGGATCTCTCATCAACTGTTATAGGTGACGATGTCCTGGCGCGGCTTCTTACGTTCCCCAATGTGCTTATAACCTCTCATCAGGGGTTTTTTACCGCCGAAGCGCTCAAGAACATAGCTGAAACGACGCTTAAGAACGTAGAGGATTTCATAGAGGATAAATACCTCGAGAACGAGATCTGTTATCGATGCGACAAACCCTGCAGGAAAAAGCAGGGCAAAAGATGTTTTTGACCCGTTGCGCGAAGAAAGAAGATAAAAAATGAAAACATACCTTGAGTGCATACCGTGTTTTTTCAAGCAGGCCCTTGAAGCCGCCGGTAATTGCGGCGCGGATGAGGCCACGAAGAAAAAGATAATAGACGAGGTCGCTCTACGGATCCCGGGGTTTTCTCTGGAACTGTCCCCGCCGGAAATGGGGAAGATAATACACGAGGTCGTCAGAGAGCATACAGGCGCAAGCGACCCCTACCTGGAGATAAAGAAAAAAAGCAATGAGCTTGCCCTGGGGTTGTATGACAGGTTCAAAAAAAAGATCAACGCTTCTTCGGACAGGCTGCTCATGTCCATAGAGATGGCCATAGCGGGCAACGTTATAGATTACGGCGTAAAGAACACAGTGAATGTGGAAGAAGAACTTGACCGCATTCTGGCCCGGGAGGCCCGGGACATCGAGCGTGAACGCGGAGATCTGTTCGACTATGAGGAGTTTCGGGCATCTCTTGACCGGGCGGGGAATATCCTGTACCTGGGGGATAATGCCGGCGAAGCGGTATTTGACCGGATGCTTATAGAAGAGATCACCGCCAAGGGAGTACGGGTAGAATACGCGGTGAAAGAAAGGCCCATCATAAACGACGCCCTGGCTGAAGACGCCGCCGCGTGCGGTATAGACAGAATGGCCGAGGTTATCTCTTCAGGGTCGGACGCTCCCGGCACGGTACTTTCGCTTTGCTCCGAAAACTTTCTTGAAAAGTTCCGACGGGCTGATATGGTCATAAGCAAGGGGCAGGGCAATTTCGAGGCATTGTCGCCCCCATCGAGGCCCATATTCTTTTTGTTTATGGCAAAGTGTCCTGTGGTCGTCAGCGATGTGGGGTGCCGCCTTGGAGATACTCTGCTTCTGTACAGGGGGAAGAAAGAAGATCGGTAGACGGTGCGGGAAGAAAGGTCTCCGGGAGGACCCCTCTCGCGGTATTTATCTTGATGAGAGAGAGAAGCGAGAGTAGAATAGTACAATAGCGGCGGACACAGAAGACGGAACAAACAAAAAGTGAAAGGCGGCTCGGAATGCTGTTCCATAACGAAAAGGTACTGGTCCCCAAAAAGGTATTTTTTACCAAAGGCGTGGGTACACACAAAGCCGAGCTGAGGAGCTTTGAGCTGGCGCTTCGCGACGCCGGAGTTGAGAAATGCAACCTGGTGTCGGTATCCAGTATACTCCCCCCGGCCTGCCAGGTAATCTCCCGCAACGAAGGCGTAAGGCATCTTTACCCCGGAATGGTTACCTTTACCGTGATGGCCAGATGTTCCTCGAACGAGGCGCACCGCCTTATCGCGGCCAGTGTAGGCTGTGCCGTTCCCGCAGACCCGGACGCTTACGGGTACCTCAGCGAACACCACTCTTTCGGCCAGAACGAGAAAACGGCCGGCGATTACGCCGAAGACCTTGCCGCCGCGATGCTCGCTTCGACCCTGGGCCTTGATTTCGATGAAGAAAAATCATGGGACGAGAACAGGGCCATTTATCAGCTTAGCGACAAGATCGTGAGGGCCACTAACATCACGCAGACAGCGGTAATAGGGTCGGAAGGCAACTATACTACCGTTGTCGCGGCCGCGGTTTTTCTGTTCTAAAAAACAAAGAGAGCCCGGGTGATAAGGACCGACGAAGAGAGCGGTATAATGTATCGAGAGTGGGGCGGGAGAGAGGCGAAAGCCGTGTTTCTCCTGGTCCACGGTCTTGGAGCTCATTCCGCCAGATGGGAAAGCATGGCGCTTTACATGGCACGCCAGGGAGTATCATCATATGCCCTCGAGCTCAAAGGGTTCGGGGAAACACCTGAAAAAAAAGGCCACATAGATTCGTTCAAAACATATTTTAAGGACATCCGCTGTCTCGGCAAAATAATAGCGCGCGATATGTCCGGCAGTAAGATATACATCGCGGGCGAAAGTCTGGGTGCTCTCATAGCTTTTTGCATGACAGCGGGGGATCCGGACCTCTTCGACGGCCTTATCTGCGTCGCTCCCGCCTTTAAAAGCCGGATGATACTCCCGGTCTTTGAGTATGTCAGGCTGGCGCTTGCCATGGCGGTTTTTCCTGAAAAGCAGTTCAAGCTGCCGTTCGACCCGGCCATGTGCACCAGGGACGAAGCCCTACGCCGTCAGATGAAAGACGATGAGCGAGAACATACCCTTGCTACGGCCAGACTTCTTTTTGAGACCGCGCGCGCTCAGTATATGAGCCGGAAAGCAGCTAAACATATAACCGGGCCGGTGCTTTTTCTTGTGCCGGGAGCGGATAAGCTTACAGATCCTTTCGCCAGCGTGAGCATTTTCAAACACATCACCGCCGGAGATAAAACCCTCATAGAGTACCCGGGCATGTATCACTCCCTCACCATAGAGCAAGGCAGAGAAAAAGTGTTCGGGGATATTTTAAATTGGGCGCTGGACAGACAGGAGGACATTGAGAATGGGTGAGGAAAAATTTATTCTGGCCATAGACCAGGGGACGACCGGAAGCCGGGCCGCGGCATATGACAAAAAGGGAAGGAAGATCGCTTCTTCTTACCAGGAATTCCCCCAGCACTTTCCCCGGCCGGGATGGGTAGAGCATGATCCCGACCAGATATGGGAAAGCGTGGACAGCTCCATACAAAAAGTTCTCCGGCTTCTTCCCCGCGGCGCTGGCATAAAAGCCATAGGCATAACCAACCAGCGGGAGACCACGATAGTATGGGACAGAAAAACAGGCAGACCCGTATATAACGCGATAGTATGGCAGTGCAGGAGGACCGCGGCAAGGTGCGAAGCACTCAAAAAAACCAGAGAAGCGGCGGCTATTAAGAAGAAGACAGGCCTTCCGGTGGACGCTTATTTTTCCGCGACGAAGATAGAGTGGATACTAAGCAATGTTAAAGGGGCCCGGCGCCTTGCCCAACAAGGAAGGCTTTGTTTCGGCACGCCTGACGCCTGGGTCTTATGGAAACTTACAGGCGGCAAGGTCCACGCGACGGACTATACAAACGCCTCCCGCACAATGCTTTTTAACATAGAGGAAATGGCCTGGGACGCGGCGCTTCTTAAAAAGTTCAGTATACCCCCCGCCATGCTTCCCGAGGTCAGGAGTTCTTCCGGTATTTTTGGCGTGACCTCCGGCACGGGCGAACTGCCCGGGGGTGTGCCGGTGGCGGGTATTGCCGGCGACCAGCAGGCCGCGCTTTTCGGGCAGGCCTGCTTTGAAAGCGGAAGCATAAAGAACACCTATGGAACAGGTTCTTTTGTCCTGCTTAACACGGGCAACAAAAGAAAAACATCGAAGTTCGGGCTTATAACCACCATCGGATGCGGCAGAGACGGAGAGCCGGTATATGTTCTTGAAGGCTCGATATTCTCAACGGGAAGCGCCGTGCAATGGATGAGGGATGGGTTAAAGCTCTTTAAGAACGCGGCCCAGACAGAAGATATGGCGGGAAAGGTAAAAGATAACGGAGGGGTTTATTTTGTGCCGGCTCTTGTGGGGCTCGGGGCTCCTTACTGGGACCCTTCCGCCAGAGGAGGCATTTTCGGCATAACCAGGTGCACCACCAGGGACCATTTTGCCAGAGCCGCTCTTGAAGCGATGTGCTACCAGACCAGGGATGTCATTGAAGCCATGCGCAAGGATTCGGGGCTCAAAATACGCTCTCTCAGGATCGACGGAGGAGCTACAGCCAACGATCTTCTGTGTCAGCTGCAGGCTGATATGCTTGGCTGTGACGTTATAAGGCCCGAAGATATCGAGACCACATCCGCCGGAGCCGCTTACCTCGCCGGGCTGGCTGCAGGCTACTGGAAGAGCGTAGATGAGATAAAGAAATTCCGGAGAAAAGACAGGGTCTTTTCTCCGCGTCTGGCAAAAGAGGAAAGGGAGCGTCTTTACCTCGGATGGCTTGAGGCCGTAAGCAGGACACTCTCCAGAAGGACCCGGCGTGTTCGGTGAATCAATGAAATATCCCAAAAGACCGGAAGGGAGCTCCCCATAGATGACGGAATATGATGTTCTTATTATAGGCGGAGGTGTCACCGGCGCGGCCATAGCCAGGGAACTTTCCCGATACAGGCTAAGCGTTGGCCTTATAGAGAAAGAGGAAGAGCTTGCTTTCGGGGTGTCAAAAGCGAACAGCGGCATAATCCATCCCGGAACTCAGGCTCCTCGGGATTCTTTGAAAGGGAAACTCTGCGTCGAGGGTAACAGGCTGATGAGAGTTATCTGCAGGGAGCTTGGAGTAGAGTTCAAGCAGGTGGGGGAGCTCATTATAGCTTTCAGCGAAGATGAGAAGGCTGAACTTTCCGGGATAAAAGAAGAAGCGGAAGCGCTTGGCGTTCCCGGGCTCAGGATAGTAGGGAGCCGGTGGCTCCGGCAGAACGAGCACAACCTGAACGAGAAAGCCGTGGCCGCTCTGTACGCCCCCACAGCCGGAATAATAAGCCCTTACAGGCTTGTGTACGCTCTCGCGGAGAACGCCTCGCGTAATGAGGTCCGCTTCCATATGCTCGCGCCCGCCGAAAGAATAGAGATCTTAAAGCAAAACGTGTACAGGTTCCGAGTTCTTACCCCCCGGGGAGAGTTCCGTTCCAGATATCTGGTGAATGCCGCCGGATTGTATGCCGACGAGATCTCGCGTATGGCAGGCATAGACAGCTTCACCATATGTCCGCGCAAGGGGGAGGAGTTCCTCCTGGACAAGAAGAAGGAACATATAGCCAGACACCTTCTTTTTCCGCTTCCCTCAAAGGTTTCCAAAGGGATACTTGTTATAAAGACCGCCGACGGAAACCCAATGATAGGTCCCACGGCCGAGGACGTAGAAGACAAGGAAGATGTCACAACGACGGACGAAGGTCTAAAAAAGGTCCTTGAAGGCGCCCGGAAAATGATACCCGACATACAAAAAGCGGACATAATAGCGTATTTCGCGGGAACGAGACCCGTAGCGGGGGAGGATTTCATAATACGCCGCGAGGAAAAGGCTCCCGGATTCATAAACGTGGCGGGCATACAATCGCCCGGGCTTACATCGGCGCCGGCAATAGCTTTGCTCACGGTCCGCCTTCTGCGCGAGAGCGGCCTTGAGATGAAAAAAAAACTGGTTTTCAAAAAGCACCGCAAAAGGACAGCACATCTTTTCTCGGGTACCCTCGCGCGCGCGCGGAAACTCATAAAAAAAGACGCTTCCTACGGGGACATCGTCTGCAGATGCGAAACGGTCTCGGCAAAAGAGGTCCACGAGGCAATAGACAGGGGGGCCCGGACGCTTGACGGTATAAAGTTCAGGACACGCGCCCAGGCGGGTAGGTGCCACGGGGGGTTTTGCACGACCAGGCTTTTGAGGATCCTTTCCGAGAGGACCGGGATGCCCGTTACCGGTGTCACAAAGAGGGGGCCGGGATCGGAGATAGTGAAAGAGGACAGAGCCCATGAGAAGTAGGGACCTTGTAATAGTGGGGGGAGGGCCCGCCGGCATGGCGGCGGCGATAGCCGCTTATGAGCATGGCGTGCGGGATATTCTTCTTATCGAAAGAGATCAGT
This sequence comes from uncultured Planctomycetia bacterium, assembly GCA_964451815.1. GTDB lineage: Bacteria > Omnitrophota > Gorgyraeia > Tantalellales > Tantalellaceae > CAYVIW01. The sequence goes on from CAYVIW010000051.1 coordinate 8,998, forward strand.
TCCTCGGGGGAATACTCAATCAATGCATACATCCCGGCTTCGGGATAGATTATTTTGACGAAGTGCTTACAGGCCCGGAATATTCAGATCGTTTCGTGAAAAAAATAAGGAGCATACCTGAGATAGAGGTCAGCCTCAGGTCTTTCGCGGTGAGCCTTGACCGTGCGCTGGCCGTCACGTTCATAAGACCAGGCAGGGTCGAGACCGTAAAGCCCAAAGCGGTGATAATGGCCACAGGGTGCCGGGAGAAGACCAGGGAGATGATCCCCATCCCCGGCTCGCGCCCCGCGGGAGTTTTCCCGGCGGGACTGGCGCAAAAACTCATCAATATAGAAGGATTTCTTCCCGGGAAAGAAGCGGTAATAGTGGGGTCGGGTGATATAGGTCTCATAATGGCCAGGCGCATGGTCCTGGAAGGAGCCAAAGTGAAAGCCGTTATAGAGATATTAAAGGAAAGCCGCGGTCTCCGGAGGAACATATCGCAGTGCCTGGATGATTTCGGGACAAAACTTTTTCTTTCGCACAAAGCGACCAAAATACACGGCAGCAACAGGGTAGAGGGGATAAGCGCCGGAAAGGTGGACAAAGACTTTAATGTCATCCCGGGAACGGAATTCGATATCTCGTGTGATACGGTGCTTATATCCGTGGGGCTGATCCCGGAGAACGAGCTCATAGAGATGGCCGGTGCCGAGATCGACAAAACCACCAATTCGCCGGTTTCGGAAGAGCTCAACACTACATCGATACCCGGGATCTTTGTATGCGGCAATTCATATAAAGTATACGATATAGTGGATTCGGTTTCCCGGGACAGCGTAACAGCGGGACGCATGGCCGCCGAACATATAAGGAAAGGGCAATGCCGGAAAAAATAACATGTATAGAGTGCCCGGTAGGGTGTATAATGTCGGTCACCGTTGCGGACGGGAAAGTCAAGGACGTTCAAGGCCATAAGTGTCCTAAGGGAGAGGCATACGCCGTTGCGGAAACCGAACACCCGTTGAGGATCCTTACGTCCACGGTCCTGGCCGAGGGCATGGAGATAAGGACTGTGCCGGTAAGGACCAGCGCCCCTATACCGAAGAGCCTTATGTTCGAGGCCATGAAAAGCATAAAGCGTATAAAATTGACCAGGCCGGTCGGCGTTGGGGAGGTTGTGCTTGAGAATATAGCGGGAACAGGCTCCGACCTTATAGCGACCAGAGAATGCCGGAGAAAATGAGATTTGTTGCTTAAAGAAACTTCACGAGAGACCTGAAGGAGGAGCCATGAGATATGTGCCGCTATTGATCGTTCTGGGGCTTTTAGCCGGATGCGGCATTGACAGGGGCCAGGATCAGAGTTTAACCCCGGCGCAGCTGGAGGAGAGAGAAAAGAGCGTTTTCTGGCAATTTGTACAGCCCAGGATACAGCTTGATCCGATAGAGGAAAAAGAAGTTCCGGCAATTGTATCTCCCGGGCCGGAAGAGCGGGAGCAATAAAGCCATTAATTCCGCGCGCGGCATGAAGAAATATTTACATTCCATCTATATCGAGATACAATGACAGGAGAGAGACAACTCTTAAGGAGGGTCTGATGAAAGCGGTGATAGCGGTTTGCGCGGTTATAACAATGATGTTCTTCAGCCCGGCGCCAGTATCGACAGCCGAGGAAGGATCTCACGAAGAGGTAGGCATAGAGTTTGACGAGTATGGCTACGACCCGGGATACGACGCGTGGGGTCATCCGGGGGACGAGAGCGAAGAAAGTGAATGGGACGGGGGCATGGGAAGAGGAGAGCCCGACGTATCCGCGATACAGGCTGCCGGGGGAGACGGCACAGGCAGATACGATTGACGATATGAGCGATATATATAAAGGAGCGGAGATGCTTAGAGATATAATGGCCGCCGCCGAAGACCTCGGCGTTCATGAACAGCGCGAACGTGGGGAGGATTATTGCGAGCTGGTCGTCTACAGCCGGGATACGAGGAAATGGGAGAATATCCTAAGCGGCATCTTAGGCCCTCCCGCTAAACCCGCCGGCAGCGCGGCTACCAGAGAAGACGATGAGATAACCGGACAGTTCGGAGGGATAACGGGAGAACAGACGCTTTTCAAAAAAGAAGGAAGCGAAGGGACCGCTATAGCGATGTTCTGGCCCTGGCAGGACGGAGAGCACACCACGCTTAAGATGGCGGTAATTAAAAAATGAGCAGCTCTTACTTCTCACAGCAGGCGAAACATATAAAAAGATACGCGCGCGTTGTATTTGCCGCGGCAGCGATCGGGTGCTTAGCTCTGCCTTTGGGCGCGCAGACAAGAACGCTTGAAGACATCAAAGCGGAAGCAAAGGCCCAGGTCCGGAGAGAACTCGGCCTTGACTCAAAAGCGAGTTCGCAAACAGAGAGAGATAACGCCGTCAAGAAGATAGAGGAAGCTCCGGACATCCCTGTGCCCGGTGATATCCGGAAGGAAGACATCCTGAAGTTAGCCGCCGGGGGCGCGGTAGTGTTGGTGCTGGTCCTCGGGATCATTTTCTGGAAACCCGGGAAAAAGAAAAACAAAAAGAGGACCCAAGAGGCGGCAACGAAAAAGCTCCCGAGGGAAGAAGGCGGCCTCAATGAAGAAGAGGCGTCTCCGGCTATGCCGGAGAAGACGGTCCCGGGGGCCGCCGAAGGAGAAACCGCGATAGACATATATGACAAGATAGAGAGATTGCAGCAGCTTCGGGAAAAAGGAGCTATTACTGAAGATGAGTTCGCGTCGAAAAAGAAAGAACTGCTCGACAGGATATAACCTGCAGAAAAGGACGGCGGTAAAAGTGAAAAGAATAATATTAGCGGCAGTGATGATGGCGGCCTTTTTCGCGACTTCCGCGCTCGCGGAGGAATACACAAAGACAGAGATAAAGCAAGGCATGTACGAGGACATAGTCAACGAGCGTTTCGGCATGCCGGAACTGACACAGGATCTGGAACCGGGATTTTTTCCCATACCCCGCAAAAGGGCTCTTTACAGATTAGGCGACTCAGATTTCATGATACTCAGTTTTTACTCGAAAAGGGTCAACAAAATAACCATATTAAGCGATATGGACCGGGAAGAAGCTGAACGTTTATTTGAGGCAGAAGGGCAGAGGGATTGAGGCAGCATGAAACAGGTGATAAAAATAATATCCGGGTTCGCTGCCGGAGCCGTAGTGGGAGCGGCAGCGGGCTATTTCGGTAAATGCGCGTCCGGAGCGTGTCCGCTAACCAATGATCCTGTGACCAGCGCTTTTCTTTTCGGCCTTATAGGAGCATTGATAGCCACGGCTATATCGGCCAGGAAGTAGAATGGATATATCTTTTTTTCTAAAAGGGTTAATGGTAGGTTTTATAGTAGCGGCACCCATAGGGCCGATAGGCATACTCTGCATAAACAGGACTTTGTCCGGGGGGCGAAGGTCCGGTTTCATTTCGGGCCTGGGAGCCGTAACAGGGGATGGATTTTACGCGATAGTGGCCGCCTACAGCATAACCATAATATCGTCTTTTTTAGCCGAGCACCAGCTCTGGTTCCGTCTTGTCGGAGGTATATTCCTTTCTTACCTGGGGATCAGTATTTTCCTGGGAAGAACAGCAGCAAGGCCGGTCGAAACCGACGCCGGAACTCTTGCGGGAGATTATATGTCGGCCGTGGGCCTGACAATGGCTAACCCTGTTACCGTTGTAGTGTTCGGGGCGCTTTTCGCCGGCCTTGGTCTGGGTCTCGACAGAGCCGATCTTTTCGCGCCCGCGGCCATGGTAGCGGGTGTCATCGCTGGGTCTGTGTCATGCTGGTTCATTTTGAGCGGTCTTGTGAGCGCGTTCAGACACAGGTTCGAGGGCTCTTTGCTGCGGGCCGTGAACAGAGTGGCCGGCTCCGCTATACTGGCTTTCGCCGGCATGATCTTTTTTTCGATACTGAGGTGACCCGCGGTGAAGTATTAGAGCTTGCCAAAAAAGGGCAAGGAAGATAGGATATTCTGGGTATATTTTTGGCGGAGGCGGCTATGTACAGCCGGGAACGCCGTGTGAACAATACTTAAGGGAGGAGATATGAAGAACTGGGATGCTAAAGCTATAATATTTCTGGCCGTGTCCATTCTCGCTATCATGTTGTCGGGATATCTCAGCATGGCTCTGGCGAAGGCCGACCAGCAGCTCGCGGAAATAAACCGGGTATCGACCATACTGCTCAGGAACCGGGCTATCTACGAGGCACCCGAACACATCTCAAAGGGTATAAAAACTATCCATTACACAAGTCTGGGCATGCCCGTTCAGTTAAAGAAGAAGTAGTCCGGTCAAATACCCGAAAGGCCCGATAGAATGCTGGAGAAAGCTATCTTGATGATCTTTTGCGTAGGGATCGCTACGGTTTCGTATCTTTCCATTGCCGTGGCGGTGCTGCTTGCCTGGGAGCTCTTCATTCGGGAAAAAAAGAGGTGATATGAAGCTCAAAAAGGTCAACAGGATGGCCAGAACAAAGATAATAGCGACCCTGGGCCCGGCGAGTTCCACATATACCGTATTACGCAAGATGGTAAAATGCGGCATGAACGTGGCCCGGCTCAACTTTTCTCACGGCACACACAAAAGCCATCTCGAGAAAATAGAGATCATAAGAAAAATCAACAAAAAATACTCCAGACGCATAAAGGTCCTCGCTGATCTTGAAGGGTACCGGATAAGGGTAGGCAGGTTCAAAGGCGCGGGGGTCAAGGAATTGAAAAAAAGGGCCAGAGTACGGATATCCGCTGAGACCGACAACGGGGACCCTGCCTTTATACCATTCGACTATGAGGGCGACCTCAGGAAAATAGGCACCGGACAGCTCATATATATAGACGACGGCAACATAATCCTGCGGGTCACCGCATCTTCCGCGGCCAGAATATCCGCCGTGGTGGTGGAAGGAGGAACGCTCAAGCAGCGAAAGGGCATTAACATGCCGGGAGTAAGAATACCGTTCGCCGGAGTTACGGACAAAGACCTTAAGGACTTGGAATTCGCCATAAGGCATAAGGTCGATTATGTCGCCCAGTCTTTCGTGAGAACGGCTTCTGACATAAAAAAGATAAAGGAAAGAATAGCTTCAAGTCTCCCCCGATGTCTGGCTATATCCAAGATCGAGAGCAGGGAGGCGATAAGGAACATAGACGATATCATAGACGCTTCCGATGGTATAATGGTAGCCAGGGGGGATATGGGAATAGCCGTCCCTATATACACGGTGCCCGTTATACAGAAGATGATAATCAAAAAATGTAACAGCAAGAAAAAACCCGTTATTACTGCCACGCAGATGCTCGAGCACATGACCGAACACAGCCGGCCTACCAGGGCCGAGGTTACTGATGTGGCCAATGCCATTCTTGACGGGACCGACTTTGTTATGCTTTCAGGCGAGACCGCGGCGGGAGCTTTCCCGGTGGGATCTGTCAGTATGATGGACAAGATCATAAAGTTCACGGAAACGTATGAAAGCGACATAGGGCCGGGCAAAAAAACAAAGGGGGGTAAAAATGCCGTATGACAGCAGTCTTGACGCTTGTTTGACCAAAAAAACCTGGGAAAGCGATAACGATCGCATAACCGTAAGCATCTATTCGTATAATAACGGCGCGAAAAAAATGCAGATATCAAGGGAGAACAAGAACGCCGAAGGAGAATACCGGTTCGCCAAGCTGGGTCGCCTTACAAAGGAAGAGGCCGAAGCGGTGATACCGATGATGCAGGAAGTTGTGAAAGAGATGGACTGATCGGGCCAAAACAGCGCATGAGAGGCATAAAACAAGCTGTAAAGATAATAAAACAAGCTGAAAAGGTGGCCATAGCGGCACATCTGAACCCGGACGGCGACACCATAGGGTCTCTTCTGGCTCTCGGGCTGGGTCTGAGAAAGGCCGGAAAGAAAGTGGTGTTTATCAGCAGGGACGGTATCCCGAAAAAATACACAACTCTTCCCGGAGCCGGCCGTATAAGGAAAAGGCTCAACGAAAAGGTCGATCTTGCCATAACGGTAGATTGTAACGCGCCCGAGATGTTGGGACCTACCCTTGATGCTCTCAGGGAAAAGTCCGGGATGGTTCTCGCGATAGACCATCACGAGATAAGAGAACCTTTTGAGGACATAGCCTTAATAGACGAAGGCGCGGCTTCAGTGGGTGAAATGATATTCCTTCTTTTGGGGAAACTCAAGGTCGAGATAGACAGGAACATCGCCATGAACATCCTGACCTCGATAGTTGTGGAGACCAACTCTTTCAGGTTCCCGAATGTAAAGGCCTCGACTTTCGGGATATGCGAAAAGCTTGTCAAAACAGGTGTTGATTTTTACAATCTGGTCGACACTGTGTTCTGGGCCAACGAGAGGACGACGGCGGTGCTTTCGGCCGTCTTTATGGCCAGGTGCAAGTTCCTGGCCAAGGGGCGCCTTGCGTGGACCGTGGCCCGACAGAGCGATTTCGCAAAAGAAGGCGGGAAGGACGAGGATGTTGACGCCCTGCCGGACATGATACGGGCCATAAAAGGCGTGGACATAGTGGTGTTCTTCAGAGAAAAGAGCGCCGGAAAACTGAGAGTCAGCTTGAGGTCAAAAAAACACATCAATATAGCCGGGCTTGCCAAGGAATACGGAGGCGGAGGGCATTCGGACGTGGCGGGCTGTTCCATAGCCAACACTCCCGGCGCGATGAAGGGCCTTATATCCAGAGCGAAGAAGTATCTCTGATCAAGCGGAGGCACGCCTGGCGCATGCTAAAAAGCGCGTTAATATAATATCCAGAGGGACGATCTTTCCGCAAAAAGGGGGAAGCATGAGAATAGCCATTATGGCCGCATGGAATACCGATAGCGGTGTAGCCATGCACGCTGAGCCTATCGGGAAAGCTTTCAGGGAAATGGGGCACAATGTCACCGTTTTTTCGTTCCTCAAAACGGATTATCACGGAGAGGGCATAACAGCCAAGGACGAAAGATTTGTGCATAGGTGTTTCGGCACACGCACAGGCACCCAGGTCATGGACGCGGCGCCCTTCATGGACAAGAAATATGACATACTTATGGTAGAGGACCTGGGGATGCTGCCGGTAGACAAGCTGGCCAATCTTATGCCGTGCATAAAGAAAAAGGCGAAGGTGGTGCATGTGGTCCACGAGAACCGCATGTGCGGGCATTCCTGGTTCTACAAGATCAGTTGGGACAAAGTGGTGTATTTCGACAAGAGACAGGATTTTTTGAAAAAGATGTATCCGGATGCTGAACATATACCGTTCCCTTGCTACAAGTGGAGAAGCGGGGACAAGATGGCGGCCCGCAGACGGCTCAAGCTCCCTCTGGACAAAAAGATAATATATTCTTTCGGGTTGAGAGGGTATCACCCCTATTACAGGGACCTGCCGAAAGAGCTGAAAAAGAAGACCGTGCTGCTGCATGTCGTGCCCCGGGATTTTCAGATGCTCGAAGAGCTCAGCCCGCAGGATTGGAGAATAGTCCGCAAATCCGACTCTCTAAGCACTCAAGTTTTCGACGACCATCTTTTCGCCGCCGACGCGGCGGTGTTGCATAAATTCCAGAGCAGGTTCCACGCGGTGATATCCTCTACTGTTTACCAGGCGATGGGGACCGGCTGTCCCATTTTTGTCCCGATGCAGTCCGATTTTTTCCATGACTGGAAAGAAGAAGTAATTCATTACAGGGACATCACGGCTCTGGACAGGATGTTGGCAAAGATCCTTAACGGAGATAAAGGCAGAAAAAAACTCGAGACAAAAGCCAAAGAGTTCGTGGATGCGCATTCGCCGAAGGTTATAGCTAAAAGGTACATAGAGCTTTTTGAAAGGCTGTTGAACGAATGATATTGTCAGGAGGAAAATGAAGATACTTATAACCGGGGGAGCCGGGTTTATCGGGTGCAACATAGCTAAGCGATACCTCGAGAAAGGCTGTGAGGTGTCGATCCTGGACAACCTTTCCAGGAAAGGGTCGGAGAAGAACCTGGAGTGGCTCAGGGGGCTCGGAAAGATCGATCTTCATAAGGTCGACCTCTCTGACGCTGATGCCGCTTTCGCCGCCGTAGATAGGGCATCAAAGCCGGATATCATATTTCACATGGCGGCGCAGGTGGCCGTCACCACTTCAGTTACAGATCCCAGGAGCGATTTCAACGCCAACGCTCTCGGAACGTTCAACCTTCTTGAAGCGGTCAGGCATCAGGGGCTTGACCCGGTGATAATATACGCGTCCACGAATAAGGTCTACGGAGAAATGACAGACCTGGGCGTTACGGAAAAGGGAGGGCGCTATCAGTACGCGTCGCTTGATAAAGGCATACCGGAGTCCAGACAGCTTGATTTTCACTCGCCTTATGGATGTTCAAAAGGATGCGCCGATCAATATATGATAGACTATGGACGCATATACGGCCTCAAGACGGTATGTATGAGACAGTCATGCATATACGGGCCCAGGCAGTTCGGGGTGGAAGACCAGGGATGGGTGGCGTGGTTCACTATAGCCGCCGCGCTGGGTAAACCGGTCACTATATACGGCGACGGAAAGCAGGTACGAGATGTTCTGCACGTGAATGATCTGATCGATCTTTTTGATCTTGCCGCGGCGAATATCGACAGGGTCAAGGGAAAGGCTTTTAACGTGGGAGGCGGACCGGTCAACCAGATGTCCCTTCTGGAGCTTTTGGCCATGCTCGAGAAAATATCCGGACGGGGGATAGAGACCTCGTACGAATCATGGCGTCCAGGTGACCAGAAAATATACGTAAGTGACATACGGCGAGTAAAAGAAGAACTCGGGTGGGCGCCCGGAACAACAAAAGAAGAAGGCATCAGGATGTTGTGGGAATGGGTTGACGGCAACAAAGCCCTGTTCTCTGAATGACAGGATGCCTCAAGAGATCAACAGAGCGAACAGGAGAGATAAAATGAAAATACTTGTTACCGGAGGAGCCGGATTTATAGGTTCTTTTATCGTGGACGAGCTGGTAGAGGCGGGGCACGACGTAAAGATATATGATGACCTCGACCCCCAGGTGCACGGGAAAGCCCGCAAGGTCCCGGAATATGTGAACAGCTCCGCGGAGTTCATCAAAGGGAACGTGCTTGACGCCGACAGGTTCCATGCCGCGGTAAAGGATGTGGATGTTCTGTTCCATGAGGCAGCCGCGGTCGGAGTTGGCCAGTCCATGTATGAGATAAGGAAATATGTTGAACAAAACTCCCTGGGAGGAGCTTCGGTGCTCGATGTAATAACCAACCGTGAGCACCGGCTAAAAAAGATAATAGTGGCTTCTTCGATGTCCATATACGGGGAGGGCAGATACAGATGCTCTTCGTGCGGGCCGGTAGCGCCGGGGCTCAGAAAGGCGGAGCAGCTGGCCGGAGGCAAATGGGAGGTAGAATGCCCGGGATGCGGCAAACCCCTTGAAGGGATGGCGACCGACGAAAGCAAACCTCTTGACCCGACCTCTATCTATGCGGTTACCAAAAGGGACCATGAGGAGATGTTCCTTTCGGTGGGAAGAGCCTACAAACTTCCCACTGTGGCGCTCAGATATTTTAATGCCTATGGGCCGAGGCAGGCCTTGTCTAATCCCTACACGGGGGTGTGCGCTATTTTTTCAAGCAGATTGCTTAACGGCGAGAGCCCTGTGATATTTGAGGACGGGCTCCAGAGTAGGGATTTTATACATGTCAAGGACGTTGCCAGGGCTAACATCCTGGCCATGGAGAAAAAGGAAGCGGATTATCAGGTTTTCAACGTGGGGTCCGGCGCGCCTAAAACCATTCTGGAAATAGCGGAGATACTTGCCGAAAAGTTACAGCCGGGATCCGGAATAAAACCCGAAATATCAGGCAGTTTCAGGGAAGGAGATATAAGGCATTGTTTCGCGGATACCTCAAAGATAGAAAAACTTCTCGGGTTCAAGACTTCTATAGAGTTCTCCAGAGGGATAGACGATCTTACCGGATGGGTGGCCGGACAGACGTGTGAAGATAGAAGCGACGAAGCTATAAAAGAGCTCAAAGAGAGAGGGCTGACGGGGTCATAGACCGACAGCGGCACAAAACCTGCTTTATCATATTTTAACTTTACAGGCCCTGAACTCTGTGGTATAATCCTATCAGAATTATGGAACGAAGAAGCGCAAAAAGATATCCGGCTGTTTATCCGCTTGAGACCGGCACCTCTTATATGGTGAGCCGTGTCAACATGTTTGACATAAGTACGAGCGGGGTGTCCTTCGCCTCGGGAAAAGACCTTGGCAAAAACACGGCCATCCAGATAAAGCTTTTCCTTAAGAGCAGGATGTTCCCCCTCGAAGCCATAGTGGTCCGCTCCCGGAAACTGAAAGAAGGTCTTTACAACATAGGAGTGACCTTTATAGATCCCCCGGCTGAATTCGAGCCGGTTCTCAGCAAAGAAATAGACGAGATAGTTCAGCATCACCGCGAACGAAGGCTTTACCAGCGCGATGATATCTCTTTCACCCACGCCTCCCGCGAATACCTGGACAAATAGGTCTGTCCGACTATAGCGCCCTCGGTGTCAGTCCTTCTGACTTATAGAGCAGAGGACCCATACTGCGTATGTCCCTGTTTTAACAGCCTTTATGACGTGCGGCAAAACAGGGTGAAAATCCTTGTTCGATGAGTAAATAATAGTAAG
>CAYVIW010000052.1:0-8307 GCA_964451815.1 uncultured Planctomycetia bacterium
GTGCCGAATTCTATCTCTTCTCCCAGGGGAAATCTTTCTATCGTTGAGAATTTTATAAACGTCCTGCCGTCAGAGATTATCCTGAACTCAAGAATTCCGTCCCCGTAAACATCTTTCACCACCCCTTCGAAGGGACCATCATGGAACGGCTGCGCATAAACCAGTTGTTTGCTTATCCTGATAAGCTCAGCGAAAGATGCAGGCAAAACCACCTTTCCCCCGAGCAGTTTGTCTCCGGACGCATCAAGCAGTTCCGCCCCGGCGCCTTCCCCGGATGCGCTCAACAATATTTCGGACGCTCCTTTTTCCCGGCAAGATCCGTATATTTCGAACGGAAGGTTTCTGTCTTCTTCTTTGAAGATCATTGTTCCGGGACTTTCTATTTTTTTGTGCCCCGGCGTATTTATTTTTGCCTCGGACGATCCAGCTGGAGCGGGTTCTTCATAGGGTTGAGGGGGTAGAGCTTCCTGCTCTTTTGCCGGGGAGGACTTTCGCGTTTTTTGTTGATCGGGTCCTTCTCTGATATATAGAACTTCTTTGTTTTTACTTACAACCGCCTCATAAGGCCATCTGTAAAAACGGGTGTGCCGTATTTCGTCCATATCGCCGATGACGCAGGGAATGACCCAATTTTCACCCTCTTTTCTTTTGCCTTTATTCGCGTCTTGCGGATCTTCTCTGAAATTGAATACAAAACCCTTGCCGTCAATAAGCTTTTGGTCAAAAATACGCTTATCGAAACTACCCATATCATGGACCATGTTCTCGAGGATATATTGGAGCGTGAACTTGATATAGCTTTCATTTTGTAGCGCGGGATCGTCTATCGGATCAGCGAAATACTGAGGCTGCAGATCACTTTTTTTCGTCAAAAGGGAAAAGAATTCCGCACGCGCTATTTCTTCGCTAAGCAGCGTGAAGATCAACAGGCACGATATAGTTTTGATTATCCACTTATGTTTTTTATTCATATTATTGTTGTTATAGCTGTATAATTGCGTTTTGGTGTCTATAGTGCGCCAAAATGCTGTCTTTGTTAAAACCGTTCTTGCATGTTGTCTATTTTTTGACCTAACAAAAAGTGCAAAAAAATTTATTGAGAATCTATTATTTTAGCGATTTCCTGAACCACGCGCCTCTTAATAACCGGATCACGTCTCATAAGGTCAAGTTGCGCACGAAAAAACCTGGAGTAAGTGACCTTACGGGAAGTCCTCTTTTGGATCTCAAGCATAAGATCCTCTTGAAATCTCAACATATCCAAAGGTACCCTGAAAGAAATATGTAGGTCTTTGTTCATCTGCTTTTTATTATACTAACAAACTTCCTTGTTTGCCAGTAATTGTTACATTTGTATTACAATTATAATATCTTCTTTTATTTGTTCTTATCATATTAAACACTCGAATGGCGCTATTTCCTCAATTGTTTACGGTACCACTCCGGTTTTTAACACACATTTATTCTGTTTACGATACTATATTACTATTTTAATATGTAAAAACCGTGACAGAAAAGTGAAGTTTTCGTGAACTATGCAGCTCAATATTTCCCTCTCTTTTACTTTACAACCCCGAGGTCTCTATATTATTTTCCGCATATTCCTCCGATACGGGGAGAAACCCCATATCGTCAACTATTTTCTGCCCTTCCGGACCGAGTTCAAAAAGCATGAAATTCCTGATGTTACCGGATGGTATTCCATCGGTATACTGGTATACAGGCCTTATTAATGGGTATTTCCCCGCTTCGACATCACTTCGGTTAGCGGGATCGATATACTCTTCTCCTTGCTTAACCGCGACCTTGACCACTTTCAGATCCGGAGATTTCCGGGCATACCCCAGACCTACATACCCTATCCCGGAAACATCGTTTTTTACGGCCTCGACGATCTGGCTGTTACCGTTCATTCTGTTCATATCAAAAGAATAGTCGTCTTTAAGCACGCGCTCCCTGAAAACGACATATGTACCGGAATTCGACTGCCTGCCATATAAGGTTATCGACATATCCGCCCCGCCTACGTCTTTCCAGTTTGTTATGTTGCCTCTGAATATGGCCCCGAGCTGGCCCAGTGTAAGAGAGTCAACCATGTTGTCTTTATTGACAACTATGGTCATGCAATCCCTTGCTACAACTGTTCCTACGGGGTTAACCCCTCTGTTTTTCATGTCTATGATCTCCCTCTGTCTTATCTCTCTCGAGGAATTGGCGACATCGGTTGTCCGGTTACGGAGACCCGACAGCCCGTGCCCGGACCCGCCTCCGCTGATCGCTATATGTTTGCCGGGGTTTTTCTGCATATAAACTTCGGCCAGTTTCTGGACTAGATTTACCATAGTATCGGATCCTCTGACCTGGGGCATGTCGCTGGCCCCGGAGCGCAATGGTATTAGACATAAGGCCATAAAAGTGATCGTTTTGATAAGATTTTTGTTCATTCTCTCCTCCGTGTTTATTTGTCTTTCTTTTTTTGGGAAAATTTTCCCTTTTATATAACTTTATTTAGCCGTAGCCCCCGCGAGCTGTTGTTCATTAAGGAGGCTGTTTCCCTTAAGCGGCTATTCACAACGGATATTGTCTTATGCCGCGTTATTCTTCGTAGACGTTAGGCAGACCCGGGGTGGATACCGCGCTTGACATGAATATGGATGATCCGTCCGGATGCCTGATACCCGCGCTGTTCTTCCGTATACTTTCAGTCTCATTGAGCGTCATTCTGTCTATTACCGTCTTCCCGTCAACATCGACAAGAAGGACCGGTTCCTTCGAAAGTTTAAAATCAGTATGCAGTTCGTTCGCTCTCTTCTTCCTGTCTTTGCCGGAGGCGAAGATCACCATAAACTCACCCGGGCCTATCGACACATCGGGAAACTGCCATCTTGATGGACGTTTGTGATCATCGGAAAGATACATCCCCTCAAGGTCTATAACCCGGCCGGTGGTGTTATACAGCTCTATCCAGTCCTGCCTTTCGCCATCCTCATCCCGCATCTTGTGCGCACCCGACCTGACGACCTCGTTGATGACAATATCCGCCACCGGAGCTCTAGGAGAAGCGACGTAAACGGCCGTTATCTCCATTCCGTCTTCCGGCATGAGACTATGGGACATGGTATCCACCCTGGAACTGTTCACGCTGAAATGAGAGAATTCGTATCCCCGGGAAGGTTCCGCCTGTATGTTTAAAGGGATATTCGCGTATTTCCCTTTTCCTTTAACGGGTGTCTTAAAAACACCCGTGTCCATGTATATGGTCCCGGCGTCATCAGGGGAGACAGAGAACGTCATCTCGCTGTATCCCGAAAAACCAAAATAATCCCTGACATGCATTCTTACGAAACGCGGTCTTGCCGAAACGAACCGTTTTAAGTGGGCCACGTTCTTTTTCCACCCGGGTTTGTCCAGCAGGCCCTCCCCCCACATGTCGAGATGATATTCTATCCACGGCTCCATTCTTTTTTCGAGCTTGTCCACTATGGGAAGAACATTTTCCGGGTTGAAAGGCCCGTTAAGGAACTCGTCGATCTTTCTTATGAACGCATCCTTATATTGTTCTTTTTCAAGGAACTGGGGGAATATTCTCGTATCCTCGGTGTAGATCAAAAGAGTATCCATGTCATGCTGGTCGATGTAAAGACCGAACATCCCGTCAAAGTCGAAACTCATTACATAGAAAGGGCTTGGGTCTTTTCCCACGGGAGATGACCGCCAGAAGGAGATGTTGTTCATCCCGAAATCGGTATTGCCCGCGATTATATGCGCCGCCATTGAGGCGATGAAGCTTTTAGGGTCCAGCTGAGCATTGTCGGTGGGGTCCAGCGCTATAAAGTCGTCAATAGCCGTCATGTTGCCGCTTTGCCGGGCGCTTTCGGATATTTCCTCGTATTCGACCGCGCCGTCCTCAAAATATCCCTTGTACACGACCTGAGCATCATGTCTTATGAACACGGCTCCTTTTCCGATCTTGTGACGCTCGACCCGTATACCCATATCGTTACGGACTACCAGAAGATCGATATCCTCGCTTTTTACACCGGGGATATTCGCGCTGATACCCGTATTATCTCTCTTTTCGCCGATATTCATCATACCGTAATTTTTTCCGTTTATGAACAAAAGCACAGGACCGTCATCATATCTGATCTGTATCCCCTCCCGGCCATGCACTATTTCGGAAAAAAGCGCGTTCCTGATGCCCATAGTGGGTCTGGATTCGGGGTCTGAAAGATATCTCACCCCGTCCTGGTTATTATTTCTGACCTGGAAATGGCGATACTTTTCCAGGCCTTTGCCGAAAATATCGTATTTGAAATCCCTGTTCATAGGATCAGCTTCCTGGTTGGCGCTGACCTTCAAAGGCCTCATCATGATCTCTCTGGAACTGGCTCCTACAACACCTATAAAAGCGTCTTGAGATATTCCCATTTCGCCGTTCTCGTCGAAATATGACGCGTGCGCGCGGATAACGTTCCTTTCGATAAGTTCAGAATATGAGACATCCCGAAGAATACCGTGCACCGGATCCCAGAGTTTATCGTTCTCTACAGAGATCGCGAGTACAGCCATTCCCTTATTATCAAAATCGATAAAGTACGTCTGCCCGGTAGGCGGACCGATAAGATGCCCTTTTCTGAGCGAAATAGCGCGTATAGTGACGTTGCTATCTACATTGATGGGGCCCGAATACACTTTTGAAGCCACCGTAGGGGTGGAGCCATCCACTGTATAATATATCTCGGGGTCCCCCTTTTCAGTATACAGCTCAACGCTGACCGGAGAGGGATAGAACCCTCCTTTAACGGAATATCTGACCGCGGGTGAGAACGCCGGCAAGTTATTCGCTTTGCCGGGTGTCGCCGATGAAAAATATACAAGTTCGCCTGTCCGGGGAGATCTCCCGTAAGATATATCCCGGGGGAGTTCGTCGATCGCGATATTATCCAGCAAGAGGCCCCTGTTATCGGAAAGATATATGCCCCGGTCCTTTTCAGAAATTTTGAAGTTTGTATGAAAGGTCCCGTTCTTATCTCTTTTATCCTTACCGGACGCGAAGACAACAAGATATTCGCCGGGCTCTATTTTTTTCCCCGGGAACACCCATCGGTCAAGGTTATCAGACTTGTCCGACAACCCATATCCGTTTAGATCTATCACTTCAGGCGCAGCATTATATATCTCTATCCAGTCGGGGCGATCACCGTCTTCGTCAAATATGCTCGAATTCGAGCCCATTATCTCTGTTATGGTCAATGAACCTTCCGCGTGTGAATGAACGACTGGAAACATCAGAACAAAAGATAGGGTCAGGACACTTAATATAGGAAGAGTTCTCCTTGCCGATGATATATCTCTTACACTTGTTGAAGCTCTCGGTATTTTAACGGTCATGGTTTTCTGTCTCTTTTATTTTAACCGCGTCTCTTGCGGAGCGATCATTTTATTTCACGATCAGAACGCGACCTGTACCCTGCCCTGCACGCCGTTGGCGTGGCCGTAACCTGCCCGATGCGAGTGTACGTAATTGAACATGACCCTTACTATCGGGTTGAGATACCAATTCACTCCAAGCGTGATGTCGTTGAGAATGCCGCCTGTTATTCCCGCGTCTTTATCGTCAAGGTCCAAGTGGGAGTAACGAGCGGCCAGTTCCCACGCTCCCCAGGTCCCGTTCTCGATCGAGAAATTCTCATTCGGCTTCACGCCCGAAAAATCACCTGCCGACTTATTGTACTTTCTGCTCTCCCCGGTCAGGAAATAGCTCACATATCCGTACGCTCCGAAAAGATAACCGGTCTTAGAAAGTCCTGCCGGGTTTTTCACCCATGTCTGCATGAATTCACCCTGCAGCGACAGCGGCCCGTAAACAACAGCCGCCTCTAGCCCCGAACGGTTCTCCAGATCAACAGAAAAGTTGCCTGTGTTTACGAAACGGTCCCTTGTCCGGATCTCCGGACGTTGCCTGAATCTTACCCTGTCATTGTTCGCGGATTCGGGTATCCTCAAGCTGTATGACGCCCCGAGGTGCGCAAACTTATCTTTTGCCGCGTACCAGGCCAGACCTGTAACTCTGGTTGTAAGATTCCATTCATTACCCGTTGCCATAGTTCCGGAACCCGTGGAATTACGGAAAGCCCCTAAACTGAAAGTCACCCTCTTATCGAACCAGTTGTTATCGATCGCGGCGCCCCAGCTGAACCCGGGAGCAAAAACGTTCGGAAGAGCTCTTTCGATAAAAGTGATGTCGTTGCTGCTTGTGAGCCTTTCCAATCCGAAAGGTTCCTTGACATGTCCAACGGTTATTTTGCCCGCGTAGGGGATGTTCTCGACCCCCACGTAAACTCCCTTGAAACCCTCTATCTCATTGTTGTTGTTCAACCCTTCCGAAAAATCATATTCGAGTTTATAGAAGACATCTTTATAAACAGTCCCCTCAAAGTAGAGCCTGGCCCTTCTGATCAGTACTCTGTCATTTCTCCGGTTGAAGTCACCCTGCGGGCGTATGAGGTCGGTCAAAGCGCTTTGGCCCCGTATGTACACCATGTCGGCATGTATCCTGCCGCCTATTCTGGCGTTAAAATTCAGGTCCGGGGTCTCGAACTTAAGACCGTTTTTCCATGTCGTTTTGACCGTGTTGTCAGAGGGCCCCTTACTATCGTCTGCGTCGGTCTGCCGGGCAGCTTTTTCTTTTGCTTTTCGCGCGGCTTTCTCTTTTGCCTTTGACGCGAGCACCTGGGCCTGCTCCTGGCTGAGAACTCCGTTCTCTACAAGCATTTCGACGAGAAGTTCCATTCCACCGTCGTCAGCGCTCGCGGCGGGTCTCGGAAAAACGACCCACAAGAAAAGAGCCAGCACCAGCATGGTTTTTTTCATATTCTGTTCCCCCCTTCCGGCTTTTTATATATCTCAAGATCTTGCTGTTTTTTCAGGGCCCGGCGCACAGGATAACCCCGGGCAAAATCCACACAAATTTTGTAATAGACCAGCCCCGAACAAACAAAGATAACACCGAATATAAAAAGTATAAGAAATACCATTATCCCCCTTAAGGTCCGCCAGGAATAACATGGTACTTCCGGAGAGTTACATATGTATGAAAATTGTGTGAATGTTTTGTGAACAAATCAAGGGTTAGGCGGCTATGTAGGCCCGGAGAGTGGCAAGGTATTCCTCATGTTTTACCCTGAGGTCCTCGGATATGGTCTGTATCGGCAGGAGGCTCACGACCCATCCGCCTTCGCCGTTCTGTCTTCGTATTATAACGGCCTGCTCTATCGCGGAGGCGAATGAATATAACGCATTCTCGAGCCCCAGTATAACCACAGGTACTTTGAGCCTGCGCGACATATCGACCAGGTCCTCAGGCGGATCGCTCTTTATGTTCTTCGCGGGGCCTTTTATGACGGCCAGTATCTCACCGGACCCTCTGCGCCTGGCTTCCTGTACCAGGGTCTCGACCTCGTCGGTCTCTCTTCCTTTAATGTTCCTGCGTTCAGCGAGGTCCTCAAATGTTATTACCACGGTCCGCGCGTTGGGGGAAGCGTCCTTGATCATCCGCTCCATGATGGCCGCGTTGGCGGCCTCACGGGCGAAGAGAACAATGTTCCCTCCGCTGAGTATGCCTTTTTGAGAGGTTACTTTTCGTATAGTGTCTTCAAGGTCGACGACGGCGGTGTTCTGGAGGATGTCATCGGCATAAAGTATGAGGCTCTGGGTGTTACTGGTTCCCGAAGCGAGGGTCTGTTCAAGCTTTGCGCCCCGGCTCTTATAGCTTTCGGATAAGGCACGCCTGAGTTCCTGGACAGAAAAATCAAAAGCTGTTCCGACGTCCAGAGCAAGGTTCGATGAGAGCTTGTCCAAAGGAAGACGCATCTCTACGATCGTTCCATTTTCTTTAGTGCTGAACTTTATAGCGCCCCCGTGTTTTTTGAAAAAGTCGACGGCTATCCTGTGGCTCTCACCCATTCCGCCTAACTGTTTGTTGAAATCTTTGGGCCGGCGGACAGGTTCCCCTTTCGGGTCCAGCTCTATCGTTTTTCCGTTATCCTCTATCGTGATGACCACTTCTTCGGGCTCGATCCTTATTTCCGAGATTATCTCCCCATTCCCCATAGCGGAAAGGCCATCTTCAAAGCGGTCTATTATCGCGTCAAAAGAGTTATACAAAGCTCCCAGGTAGGCTTTGCTGAGTCCGAACATAACCTCATCCGAAAGGTCTCCCAGGGTACTTCTGACAGGGTCTTTTCTGACACTATCCTCAAAGTCCTTTTTTCGGTCTATTTTTTTGAATGTGTTGTAGGACGG
>CAYVIW010000053.1:0-8845 GCA_964451815.1 uncultured Planctomycetia bacterium
CTGCAACGCCGATGAAGGGGACCCGGGCGCTTTTATGGACCGAAGCGCCATAGAAGGAGATCCTCATACAATACTCGAGGGCATGGCTATAGCGGGTTACGCCATAGGCGCCCGGAAGGGCATTGTATACATAAGAGCCGAGTATCCTCTTGCCATTAAGAGACTGGAGAAGGCCATAGAAATGGCCGCCGGGGAGGGTCTTATCGGAGAGAATATACTGGGTTCGGGTTTTTCATTCGACATAGAGATAAAACTCGGAGCGGGGGCTTTTGTGTGCGGAGAGGAAACGGCGCTTATTCACTCAATAGAAGGGTCCAGGGGTATGCCGAGACCCCGTCCGCCTTTTCCTTCTGTATCAGGTCTTTTCGGTAAGCCCACTGTCATAAATAATGTGGAGACCTGGGCTAATATACCGGTCATTATACTGGACGGGCCGGAATGGTTCAGTTCAATAGGTACTGAAAACAGCAAAGGCACCAAGGTGTTCGCCGTGGCGGGCAAGGTTAATAACACAGGGCTTGTAGAAGTACCGATGGGCACCACCTTGAGGGAGATCATCTTTGAAATAGGAGGAGGGATCCCGGACGGCAAGAAGTTTAAAGCCGTTCAGACAGGCGGACCTTCGGGCGGTTGCCTGCCCGAGGAATACCTGGACACCAAAATAGACTACGTATCCCTGGCCCAGGCCGGGTCCATAATGGGGTCGGGCGGGATGATCGTTATAGACGAGGATTCCTGCATGGTGGCGATATCGAAATTTTTTCTTGAGTTCACTCAGAACGAGTCATGCGGCAAATGTACTCCCTGTAGAGAAGGGACAAAGAGGATGCTGGAAATACTTACAAGGATAACCGAAGGTGAGGGAGTCGAGGGCGACATAGAAAAGCTCGAGAGGCTGGGCAACATGATAAAGAAGGCTTCTCTTTGCGGACTGGGCCAGTCGGCGCCTAATCCGGTACTCAGCACGATAAAGAATTTCCGACAGGAGTATGAAAAACATATAATAGACAAGGAATGCGTCGCGGGAGAATGCAGGGACCTTCTGGTTTATTCCATAACCGACAAATGCGTAGGGTGTACCGCGTGCAGAAAAGTGTGTCCGACCGGAGCTATAACCGGAGAGGTCAAGAAAAAACATGTGATAGACAAAGACAAGTGTGTGAAGTGCGGAAAGTGTTTCGACGTTTGTAAATTCGGAGCTGTAAAAAAGAAATGAGGGAATTATGGAAAAAAAGATAAAGATAAATGTTAACGGCAGGGAATATAAGGTAAAAGGCGGCCAGACGCTGATGCAGGCGCTCGATGAGCTCGGGTTCAAGATACCGCGTCTGTGTTACCATCCAAAGCTTTCCATAGAGGGGGCCTGCAGGGTCTGCATAGTTGAAGTTGAAGGAATGAAAAATTATGTGGCGTCATGTTCGTTCCCGGTATCCGAGGGCCTGGAGGTCCGGACCAATACTTCCGAGCTCCGGAGGGCCAGAAGGGATATAGTGGAGCTCATACTCGATAATCACCCCGAGGACTGTCATACTTGTGAAAGGGACGGTATATGTGAGCTTCAGAGACTGGCTTACGCCATGGGTATAAGAAAACGCCATTTTGAGGGAGAGAAAAAACATTATGAGAAGGACCTGTCTTCGGACGCCGTAATAAGAGATCCCGATAAATGCATCCTTTGCGGAAGGTGCGTGCGTATATGCTCCGAGATCCAGAAAGTGAACGCTCTAAGGTATGCCCATAGAGGGTTCAATACGGTCGTCATGCCGGCATACAATATGCCCTTCTCCGAGAGTGTGTGCACAACATGCGGTCAGTGCATAAACGTATGCCCGACCGCCGCGTTCCTGGAAAAGAACTATACACAGGAACTTTTTGAAAAACTAAACGACTCTTCACTGGTAAAGATAGCCCAGGTGGCTCCTTCGGTCAGGGCCGCAATAGGTGAGGCTTTCGGGTTTGAGCCCGGGCGGGCCCTGGAAGGGGAACTAGCCGCGGCTTTGAGAAAGCTCGGGTTCGATTATGTTTTTGACACCCAGTTCTCCGCTGACCTTACGATCATGGAAGAGGCTAATGAGTTTCTGGAGAGGTTCCAGGGCAAGGGGAAGCTTCCCATGATAACCTCCTGCTCAAGCGCCTGGATGAAATGTATGGAGCAATTCTACCCCGATCTTATCGATAATGTATCTACCTGCAAGTCGCCGATGTCGATGATGGGGTCTCTTTTGAAGACCTATTTCGCGAAAAAGATAAAGACCGACCCGGCGAATATCTTTACGGCCGCCGTCATGTGCTGTACCGCCAAAAAATACGAGGCCCGGAGGCCCGAAATAGAGGTGGAAGGCATGGCGCCGACGGATATAGTCGTCACTACCAGAGAAGCGGCATGGATGATGAGGTCAGCGGGTATAGATTTTCATAACATAAAGCCCGAGAGTTTCGATAATCCTCTGGGGAATTCTTCCGGTGCCGGCGCGATCTTCGGCGTTACCGGGGGCGTGATGGAGGCTGCCATAAGGACCGCGTATGAGCTTTATACCGGGGAGACGCTTCTTGATATAGAGGTAGAGGATATAAGGGGACTTAAAGGGATAAGGGAGGGGGCCCTCACCATGGAAGGCAAGGAGATACGGGTAGCCGTGGCGCATGGGCTGGGCAACGCCTGTGAACTGCTTGATATCGTGAGAAAGGAACCTGAAAGATACCATTTTATAGAGATCATGGGTTGCCCCGGAGGGTGCATAGGGGGAGGGGGGCAGCCGTACGCGGGGTCTAACTCTGTTCCTCTTGACGAGGAGATCCTCAAGAAAAGGGCCGAGGCTTTGTATGGCCTGGACAGAAAAAGGACCATAAGGCGGAGCCACGAGAATCCGGATATACAGAGAGTGTACAAAGAATTTCTCGGACGGCCGCTCAGTGCGCTTTCGCACAAGTTGCTGCACACTCATTATTCGCCGAAAGGCCCGGTGGGTATCATACCTAAAAAAGCACAGGCAAGGTGACAAAGGAGAAAAGAATGACGATAACCGAAGACAGTTTGACGGCTGAACTCAAAGCTTACATGGATGAACGAAAGGGAAAAGAGAACCCCGATTCATACCTTATAGACATACTTCACAAGGCTCAAGGACTTTACGGGTATCTCAGCAGGGAAGTCATGGACTTTATCGCGGTAGAGATGAACATACCCACTTCGCATATATGGGGAGTGGCTACGTTCTATCACTACTTCAATCTCAAACCCGTAGGCGAGTATGTTGTTTCCGTATGTATGGGGACGGCATGTTATGTGAAGGGCGCCGGGGATGTTCTCAAGGCCATAAAAGAAGAACTTGGCATAGAGGTGGGAGAGACTACCCGGGACGGGGTCTTTACTCTTGACGAAGCCCGGTGTCTTGGAGCTTGCGGGCTTGCTCCCGTTATAATGGTGGACGGAAAGATACACGGAGACTTAACTCCGGCCAGAACGGTTGAGCTGCTCAACGAATATCGCAAAAAGAGCGGGAAAAATAAAAAATAAAAGGGGCGTTCGCTTACCCCGGAGAGATAAAGAGGAGAGAAAGATGGGCGGGAAAATACTTATTATAGATGATGACGCGGATTTCCGTGAAGCGATGTCCACGTTGCTCGGAGCAAAAGGATATGATGTTATCACAGCTTGTGACGGGGAAGACGGCCTTAAAAGGGCCAGAGAGATCTCTCCCGATCTTATTCTGCTAGACGTTATGATGACCTACAAGACCGAAGGATTCGATGTCGCGAGGAAGATACATTCGGAAGAGCTTCTTAAAGAGATACCGGTGATAATGACAACGGGTATAAGGAGGGACATGAACCTTTCCTTCGGGTTTGAGCCTGATGAGGAGCTGCTGCCGGTAAAAGGAATAATGGAAAAACCGGTAAAACCTGATGAGCTTCTTTCGGCCGTGGAAAAGAACATAAGGAAAAGCTCCGCCTGAAAATGCTGAAAGTACGCTTATTTATATACCTTTCGCTTCTAGTGTCCGCGTCTTGCTTTGCTTCGGAGATAGTCGTTGTTCCGGCTCCTGACATCGTTGAACAATACGAACCTGTTTTTATCAAAGTAAACCTGCCGTATTTTTCTTTTGATGTGACTGACCCCGCCCAGGTGGAAGTCAGCGCGACGATCATTCTGCCCGACGGTTCACGACGAGAGGTTCCCGCCTTTAACCTTACTAATAAGAAGTCCGGGCCCTCTCTGTGGGAGGCGAGGTTCACTCCGGTAAATGCGGGGCCTTATCGATATTCTGTTTCCGCCAGAGCAGGGGACTTCTCTCTGTCCAGCCGCGAATATTCCCTTAATGTGACTCCAGCTGCGGGTAATGGTTTTCTAAAAAGATGCGCTAAGAACCGCAATTATCTGATGTTCGATCCCGGCAGGCCGTTCTTCGGTATTGGCCACAATATCGCGTGGCTGAGTAACTCGAGCCCGAAGTTATTTAACAGGTATTTTTCCCTTCTCGCGGCCGCCGGAGGCAACATTTCCAGGATATGGATGTGTGACTGGTCTTTCCCTCTTGAACGGGAAAAGCCGGGTAAGTATAACGCATCGGAGGCGAAAAAACTCGACAAGACAATTCAAGCCGCTCGGGAGAACGGTATCTATATATTCCTTTGCCTTGATACATACGGAAGTTTGATGGAAGAACGTGGTATGTGGGGTGAGGGAAGATGGAAAGACAACCCTTATAATGCCGCCAACGGCGGGCCATGTAAAGAACCTGCCGATTTTTTTACCGATCCGGAGGCGAAACGGCTTTACAGGAACCGTCTCAGATATATAGTTTCCAGGTGGGGGTATTCGACCAATATACTGGCTTTCGAGTTATGGAACGAGTATAACGCCCCGGTCGAATGGACAAAGGAGATGGCTGCCTATATAAAGGCCATAGATCCGGCGGGACATCTTGTGACCACCAGTCTCGGATACCCTTATGGGACGCTTTTTGACAGTTCTCTTATATGGGAGATCGATGATATAGATATTGTTACTTTTCATCACTACGGAACCGGCGCGGAGACCGACATAATATCGCCTCTCACACAGAAAAGTCTTGCTTACGGAGAGAGATACTCGAAACCGTTCATAGTCTCTGAGTTCGGTATAGATTTCGGCAAGGACGATAAGAATTATGATCCCCGCGGCAAAGGTACGGCCCTTCATAATAGTTTGTGGGCATCGCTTGTTTCGGGGAGCATGGGCACGGCAATGAACTGGTGGCACGATACTTATGTAAGGCCTGCCGGTCTTTACGGACATTACGCGGCGCTTTCGGATTTCGCCTCGGGGATAGACTGGTGTTCCGAAAAAATAGAACATCCCCGGGTAAGCGTCGTAAAGTCAAAGCTTCCGCCCGGCGGGGAGCCTTCTTACAGAGATGTTTCCATTCTCCCGGCCGATACCTGGGGTAAAATAGATGCCGCCGAATTCACGGTGCTCAATAACGGAGATCTGGCCGGCACGGGTATACCGGTCAAATACCTGCACGGATGGACCAAGAAAGAAATGCGGATGGACCATGTGTATCATGTGGATTACCCCAAACAGGGAAAGTTCGTGATCCGTGTAGGTACGGTAAGCCAGGGCGGGCATCTAAAAGTTTTTGTTGACGATGAGAAGGTCCTTGAGCGTGAGTTTTCCGCCGGAGCCGGCAAAGGGCCGTGGAAAAGAAGCAATTACCTTGAGAAGTACGGTGTGTACCAGTGTGTTTATGACGAGGACATAGAGGTGCCGGTGCCCGAAGGCAAACATTCCATAAGGCTTGAGAACACCGGGCGGGACTGGATAGGAATAGAGAGAGTGACCCTGACCGATTATTCCGATAGTACCGCTTCTAATGCCAGATGCCTTGCTCTTACCGTGGGGGATGTGAGCATTTTCTGGATACACAACAAGGATTCTAATTGGAAGAACGCGTACAAAGGTATAGAGCCTCCCCTGATCAAGGGGGCTTATTTTGAGGTTCATGATCTTTCCGGAGGGTATTACGATCTTGAATGGTGGGATACCTATGGCGGTGGCGTGACGCTGCGCGAAAAGATAAAAAGCGAAAAAGGAAAGATAGTAGTTGAAGTGCCCGATCTCAAAAAGGATGTAGCGTGTAAGATAAGGCAGGCAGCCCCTTCCGGAAATGCCCTGTAAAAATACTGGTTGCAATAAAGTTTTTTACGCATATAATAGAGAAGATATCCGTTAATGGAAACCGGCCCGATGCCGCGCCGGGGTATAAACAAAGATGTTTTTCTTACGGTAGAGAAGTCTTTTGTTTAGCCTTGATGCCGGCGGTTTGATGCAAACAACATAAAAGGGTTTTCATGAACGCGATGATAGTATTTGAGGACGGGGCCGTTTTCAGGGGCAAAGCTTTCGGGGCGGCCGAAGAAAAAGAAACATATGGCGAAATAGTCTTCAATACCAGCCTTTCAGGTTACCAGGAAATAATCACCGATCCTTCCTATAAAGGTCAGATCGTTACGATGACCTATCCTCTTATAGGTAATTACGGCGTTAACAGCGAAGATGTAGAGTCCGCGAAACCCCAGGTTGAAGGCCTTATAATAAAAGATCTTTCCAGGATACCTTCCAATTACAGAGCCGAGTGTTCCCTCGATGAATATTTCAAAAAACACGGAGTTATCGGTATAACCGATGTCGATACCAGGGCCGTAACACGCCACGTCAGGTCCTGCGGCGCCATGAAAGGCGTCATCGCTACTGGATGTCCGGACGCGGCCTCTCTTGTACAAAAAGTTAAAGACAGCCCGGGCCTTAACGGCAGGGACATGGTAAAGGAAGTTACCTGTCATGAGATCTCACCATGGAGCGAAGAAGGTCAGCTCAAGGTAGCGGTTCTCGATTGCGGAGTTAAGTACAGCATACTCAGACATCTTTCCGCCAGAGGATGCCGGGTCATGAGATTTCCCGCGAGCACGCCCGCGGAGCGGATCCTCGACTGGAAGCCGGATGGAGTTCTTCTCTCCAACGGTCCGGGAGACCCGGAAGGCGCTCCCTATGTCTTCGCTACAGCAAAGCGGATCCTCGGCAGGATCCCGGTTTTCGGCATATGCCTCGGACATCAGATGCTCGGACTGGCCATGGGAGGTAAAACATATAAGCTTAAATTCGGACATCACGGGGGGAATCATCCTGTAAAGGATACGCGCAGCGGAAAAGTCAATATAACCGCCCAGAACCATAATTTTTGCGTGGAGACCGGATCTATAAAAACCAGAGATGTTGAGGTTACCCATGTGAATCTTAACGATGGCACGGTGGAAGGAATGGAAAGCAAGGAGCTCAGATTTTTCAGCGTCCAGTTCCACCCGGAAGCCGGCCCGGGGCCTAACGACGCGACGTATCTTTTTGACAGGTTCGTCGAGAATATGAGACAGGAATAAATACGGAGCACAATGCCTAAACGTGAAGACATAAAAAGCATACTGATAATAGGGGCGGGCCCTATAGTTATAAGCCAGGCCTGCGAGTTCGACTATTCCGGCAGCCAGGCCTGCAAGGCTCTTCGGGAGGAAGGCTACAAGGTCATACTTGTGAATTCCAATCCCGCCACCATAATGACCGATCCGGAGCTGGCCGACAGGACGTACGTGGAGCCGGTAACGCCCGAGACGGTGGCCAGGATAATAGAAAAAGAAAGGCCGGACGCCGTTCTGCCGACCCTTGGCGGCCAGACGGGGCTTAACACCGCTATGAAGCTTTGCGAGATGGGAGTTCTTGAGAAGTTCGGTGTAAAAATGATAGGCGCGGACTATGACACCATAAAAAAGGCTGAAGACAGACAGTATTTCAAAAAGGCCATGGAAGAGATAGACCTGGACCTTCCCAAAAGCGGACTCGCGCACACAATGGAAGAAGCCTCGCGTATAGCCGGCGAGATAGGTTTTCCGCTTATAATACGTCCGAGTTTTACGCTTGGCGGTACCGGCGGCGGGATAGTTTATAATACAGAGGAATTCATGGAGATAGCCGCGCTCGGTCTGCGCAACAGTATGACCACGGAGATATTGATAGAAGAGTCCATACTGGGGTGGAAAGAGTATGAACTCGAGCTTATGCGCGACAGGAAAGACAATGTGGTAATAGTGTGTTCCATCGAGAACCTTGACCCAATGGGGGTGCATACCGGAGACAGCATAACAGTAGCGCCTCAGCAGACCCTTTCCGACCACGAGTATCAGAAAATGCGCGACGCCGCGATAGCGATAATACGCAAGATAGGGGTGGAGACAGGAGGGTCTAATATCCAGTTCGCTGTAGATCCTGAAAGCGGCAGGATGGTGGTTATAGAGATGAATCCGAGAGTCTCGAGGTCTTCGGCTCTGGCGAGTAAAGCGACGGGTTTTCCTATCGCTAAGTTCGCGGCCAAGCTCGCTGTGGGATACACGCTGGACGAGATACCTAACGATATAACAAAAGAGACCCCGGCGTCATTTGAACCGGCGATAGATTATTGTGTTGTCAAGATACCGCGTTTCACTTTTGAGAAGTTCAGAGAAGCCGATACGACTCTCGGCATATCCATGAAGTCCGTGGGCGAGACCATGGCCATAGGCAGGACTTTTGCCGAGGCCTTCCAGAAAGGGCTCAGGGGCCTTGAGACCGGCAGGGCCGGGTTCGAGTCCTTCAAAAAGGCTTTAGAAGCCGGGGATAAAGAGCTCGAAGAGTCCATATCAAGGCCCAACGCCGAGCGGATATATTATATAAGGGAAGCTTTGCGGCGTGGATATGGGGCCGAACGTATCTTTGAGCTCTCTAAAATAGACAGGTGGTTCATAAACGGTCTTGTGGATATAGCTGAGTTCGCGAAGA